>CAYNEU010000148.1:0-6896 GCA_964396275.1 uncultured archaeon
ATGAACCTATAGGAAATCCTCAAGAAATTTTTGTTTATATTGAAATATACCGTTATAGTGAAGCTTCATATTGGGAAAAATGGGAACAATCTCAAGATCTAAAAGATTTTGTTGTTATTGTAGAAAGAATTTTTGGAAGAAAACCAGCTTATATACTTGGACCAGGTACTGCCGATTCTAGATATTTCCGGAATAGTAATTTTTGCCCCAAAACTATTATCTTCGGACCCGGAGAAGGATTTGCTGCACATACGATAAACGAATCAATTAAAATTCAAGATTTTATTGATACTATCAAAGTTTATACATTGTTTGCTTATAATTATCTAAAATAGCTATCAGTTATTTTAATTTGATAGAAATTTATAAGATTTTACTTCTATTATTTTATTAATTTAAAGATATAAGGTAAAATTTGGTTGATTTGCCCAAATTAAAAATAGAAGATACTGTTATGCTTTTAGACGCTTCTAGATCAATGCTGAGAAAAGATTTTAAACCTAGCAGATTAAGTGTTCAATTAGAAGCGGCAAAGAACTTCATTAAATCAAAATTATCTATTGATATGAAAGATCGAATTTGTGTAATCACTTTTGGAAATACCACTAAGAAATTAATAAATTTTGCATTTGAAGAAGATAAATTAATTGAATCCTTAAAAAAAGTTCAAATTTCTGGTCAAGGTTTTTTGCATGAAGGAATTGCTTTCGCTTTACAGATTCTTGTTGAGGAAATGCGAAAAATTGGTGGAAAGATACCTCGTATATTTATAATTACAGATAACAAATTAAATACTGATACTAACAAATTAGTAAAAATAATCGAAATTGCAAAGGGTTTGGGTGTGTTTATTGATGCTTGTCAATTAGGAGGTAAACAAGAATATGGAGAAAATTCTTTAAAGAGAATAACCCAAAAAACTGGAGGAGAATATGGATATTTTAATGATACTAAATCAATAATTTCCGCAGGTAAAGCGTTCGCTTCGAAAAAGGATGTGAAAGAAGGCATAGATTATTTTTCCCCCGATAAAAAAGATACTTTAGCCCCTCTTGTCAGCGAGATTGCCCTACCCTTAAGAAGACCAACTTTATTAGATATTAGGTTAATGATAGGGGGAATAAATAGAGGTCAAGCGAAGTGTCAAATTTGTCATTCTGTTAAAGCGGCAGTAACAGGTGCTGATTTCTACAGTGAGGGCCGTTTTTGCCCCAATTGTGATCGAGCAATGCATCTATCTTGTGCAGCTATGTGGGCTAAAAAAACAGAATATAGTGAAAATGTTTTCAGGTGTCCTTTTTGTTTTTTCCTATTGGAATTGCCAAAAGCAGCCTTAAAATTAGTCAAAGATAAAGAAGAACTATCTCAAGGTATAATAATTGTTGATGAGGATGAAAAATTAGATACAAAAATGATTTTGATACGTGATGAGAAAATTGAACAGATCAACGCATCATGTTCTTATTGTCATAGCATTTTTTTAGGAGATTTTAAAGTATACCAATGTAAAAATTGTAATGCATATTACCATGAACCTTGTCTCCAAAAAATGAATAAAGAAATCAAAGCATGTCGATATTGTGGAGCTAAAATTATTCTTTAATAGCTAGTTATTTACTCTTACTTTGTTTAAATTATTTAAGCATAGCATTCTTTTTAATAATAAATTTGAATCAAGAGGTTGATTAAATTAGAAACCAAAAATAAAAATAAATGGGTTGTTACGTCAGCTTGGCCTTATGTGAATGCTATACCACATTTAGGGAATTTAATCGGTAGTACATTATCAGCAGATGTATTTGCTAGATTTTTGAGAATGAAAGGAGATGAAGTAGTGTTTGTTTCAGGATCAGATTCTCATGGAACGCCTGTTTCGATAGAAGCAAAAAAATTAAACGTCCCAGCTGAAGAACTAGCCTTTAAATAACACAATATTATTAAAGATTTACATGAAAAATGGCAAATTTCTTTTGATAATTATACAATAACCCATAATCCTACTCATATTGAATTTGTACAGAAAATGTATTTAGATATACAGAAAAATGGGTATATATTAGAAAAAGAGATTGAATCACTTTATTGTAAACAGGACGACTTATTTTTGCCCGATAGGTTCGTGGAAGGAATATGTCCCTATTGCAATTTTGAAGATGCACGAGGAGATCAATGTGATAATTGTCAGAAATTATTAACTCCTTTAGAACTTATTAAACCTAAATGCGCTGTGTGTGGACATACTCCAACAATTAAAAAAACAAAACATTGGTATTTAGATCTACCAAAATTACAAAATAGATTAAAAAATCTAATTGATAAAAATGAAATTATATCTGCTAACGCGCGACAAATGTGTTTAAATAGTATAACTGAAGGATTACCTGAACGAGCAATTACACGAGATTTAGAATGGGGGATTCCAGCACCATTTGAAGGTGCGGAAGGAAAGACCATTTATGTGTGGTTTGAAGCTGTATTGGGATATATTACTGCTGTAAAAGAATGGGCTGAGAAATTAATTAATGATCCAGATAAATTTAATTACTTCTGGAACGATCCTAACACTAAAACAGTATTTTTCATCGGGAAAGATAATATCATTTTTCATTTAATTGTATTTCCTGCATTGTTATTAGCTTATAATGATAACAAGAAAGAAAGTGAGAAACTTGTATTACCCTATAATGTATCATCAACAGAATGGTTAATGTATGAAAATCAAAAATTTTCAAAATCAAGAGGAATTGGTATTTGGATCGATGAGGCGTTAGAACTAGCTCCTTTAGATTATTGGCGTTTTAATTTAGTTTATAACAGAATGGAAAAAAGTGATGCGTCATTTTTATGGTCTGAGTTTGATAATACTAATAAAATGTTAAATGATGTTATTGGTAATTTTATTCATCGCTCTATGACATTTATTAATAAGCAATTTAATAATAAGATACCAGAAAAAATTGAGTCTGATGAATTAGATAAAGCTTTTTTTTTAAAAATAGACTCGATATCAAAAATAATAGGAGATTTATTAGAAAACTTTGAATTAAGAAAAGCATTGAGAGAAATTGTTAACTTTGGTAGAGATGGTAATGTGTATTTAAATGAAAAAGCTCCATGGCATTTAATTAAAAAAAATAAAAAAGCTGCTGGCCATGTTTTTAATTTATGTGCTCAAGCAACCTATGCTTTAGCTATTTTACTAAGCCCATTTATCCCAGGAACATCTAAAAAGATTTTATTTTATTTAAATGCTCCAGAATTATCAGAATTATCATGGGATAGTATAAATGAAAATTCTCTAAAAGTGGGACATGTTATTAAGAAACCTGAACCACTATTTCAAAAGTTAGATATTGAGGAAATTAAACAAAAATATAAAATATTAAAAGAAGGGAAACTAAAAGAAGGTGAAAAAGAATTGATTTCTTATGATGAGTTTAAAAAATTAGACATTCGAGTCGCTTTGGTTGAAAAAGTTGAAAAAGTTCCTAAGGCAGATAAACTCTATAAACTCTCTATTGATTTAGGAACTGAAAAAAGAACCTTAGTTGCGGGATTAGCAGAACACTATAAAATCGAAGATTTACAAGGAAAAAAAATTGTAGTGTTAACTAATTTAGAACCTAGGAAATTAAAAGGAATTTTAAGTAAAGGAATGCTTCTTGCCGCTGTTGATAATGATAAAGTATCAATCTTAATACTTGACAGAGATCTTCCTCCCGGAGCAAGAATAGAATAATTTATAATTTTAAGGAAAACAAAGGATTTAAACGAGCAATAATTTCTCCAAGATCTAATTGAATACTTTTAAGAACAATATCCCTACCTCTGTATCCAAATTGTAATTCACTTACATTCCGAATTATTTTTAATCTACTAATATTTGTTTTTAACGATGTGACAAAGTATCGTTGATCTTTATATTCGAGTATGTCTAATACATCTTCAATATCAGTAAATTCATATCCTCCTCCATGAGGAAGAATATTAGCATTTTTTAATAATTCTAAAAGTTCCAAATCGGTTGCTCTTTCTATGAGATTTTGATTTTTAAGTGTTGTTTCTGAAAAATTTTTTTTTCCTTTAAACAAATAAGCGGCAATATCTGCTCTAAGAGTAGTAGGAAATATCTCTGATTTAATTAGATCACAATTAACATCCGTACAATTACTTCCTAAATACATATTATTATAATCTTTTAAGAATTGGTGTGGTTGGTTACAAATAATTTCGTAGCCATAATCAAAAAGATTATTAGCTATTATCTCTCTTTTTAAACTAGAGAATTGTAAAGCTTTTTTACTGAATTGAAGGTATTCAGTAGCATTAGAATCCAATAAAATATATTGTGTCCCAAATTTGGTTTTTTCTTCAATAGCTATATCCTGTAATGTTTTTGATTTATCTATATAAAGTCCAATCCCATGGCAATCATCTCTAAATTCTGGAGCTGAACCATGAATTAAAAATAGATAAGGGGGAAGATCTATATCTGATAATTTCTTTGTTTCAAAACAGTTAATAAAATGATTAGATATCCCGTAATCCCAATCTATTAAAAAATCATCATAATATAACGGTTCTGATTTTATTTTATCAATTTTTGTAATTAAATTATAGGGATCAGGCAATTCTTCCAAGCCACCTACTAAGATGCCACAACAGTTTGGTTTGGAATTCAAGAAAATTATTTTATCATTTCCACTACCCCAATTTAATCTTCCTCCATATCCTAGTCCAGAATTCCACCTAAATTTATTACGTGAGATTGTTTCATCTGGAGAAGAAATAAAAGTTGCTTTTGGCTCAAAGCCATATTTCTCTTGGATCAAATGGAATTGTGCTAAGCCATATTTCATGTTGGCTTTGCATAATTTTGAGGTTCCATCATTTAAACCGGTCGAAAAAATAAATTGACTCGCTCTATCTAATAATTCAACTTTTGATAATTCTAAGAGACTATGAGCAAGCATGGAAGAACCCATTTTATACTCTCTAATTGGATATGTAATATCTTCTATCTAAAAATATATGGAAGGGATATATATATAATATTAATGATATGAAATTGAAATACTCAAATAAAAAGAATAAAAATTAATCTCTAAAAAATAGTTCCAATGAATAATTCACGCAATTTTATACTTTATGACTCATTGAAAGGTATAAAAATTAATGGAGAATTTACAGGTTCAATTATTTCAAAGTGTCAAGATAAAATTATCTTTTCAGATAATTTAAAAATTTTAGAATCTGAAGAACTAATTATAAATGATGGTCTAATCATTGGTTTTGAGAAAAAAGAAAACTGCGTTAATCCAATTTCGAGAAATTCTGATTTGAAATGGAATTTAAATGAAATTCCTTTGGAATATTCTGTCTTAATTCCTGAAGATACGATGGAACAGTACGATCAAGGACAATTTTCAAATGACTTCCCCTTTACAATTAATTTACTTCATACTGCTGGGCTATTATTAAATGATCTCAACTTTGGTGTGAATTATTTAAATTTTTTTAAAGGTGAAATTTTAAAAAATCCTATTTCAATGATTAGAAATGGAATTATTGTTGCTGACAGAGTTGTTATTGATGATAACGGTAACCCTGTTTTTTATGATTGTATCATTGTTGGAAGGGATAAAGATGATGAACTTAATATCAGTTATGAACCAATAGTCAATGTCAATGATAAAGTAATAGAGTATATAATAATTTTAGGTATTGAGGAATTAAAAATTTAAAATAATTCTGATTTGAAATGCTTCTTTTCGAAAATAAGGAACAAAAATTATTGAATTTCTTAAAATTTACAGGATCACCCTTTAAAAAATTTGTGTCTACCGGAGAAATTAAAGAAGACATTGGATTAGTCCAATCAAGACAAGATTTATTGGATTCGATAATAAATATACTTGAAAAAGATGAAAACGTAATCTTACCAATAATTGGTGATGTAGGAACAGGAAAAACACACCTATACTGGGCTTTAAAGCATGAGTTATATTATTATAATATCGTCTATATTTCTTTAGAGAATGTAATTAAGAAATTTTATAATAATACATACTCAGAATTTATAGAAAATATGGGTATTGAGGTGATCAGAAATATTGCAAGAAGACTTTGTGATAAATGGGGCGCTTTAGAGAGAAAATTTGGTTTTTTCCATTTAGCTGATATTGAAAAAGTTAAAAAAGAGGCATTTGAAAAGTGGGCTCCTAGTTTTGAAAATAAAGATGCTATATCAGATATCATTAATGCAATAATAACCCATCAATTAGATCCATATAAAAAAATAGAAGTAGAACGATGGTTTCTAGGAGAAGCAATAGACATAAGAGATCTTTCAAGGTTGAATTTAAAACACGATTTAAGAGAGAGGAATAATTCATATACAATGCTTAAAGTATTAGTTGAAAATGCAATGGTAAGCAGCGTATTATTTATTGATGATTTTGAAAAAATACTTTCTATGATGAGACCAGTACCTATAGGAGAACAAAAAGAAGAAGTTTTTGACAGAAGTTGGCTTTTTGGGGCTACGCAATCGCCACAAATACGGACCGCTGATAAAATCTTAAAAAAAATTATAAATTTAAATAAAATTGATGGTCTTAGAATCATCATTACCTTAAAATCGAACGATTTTTATAGAGAAATTATAAATAAACTAAAAGAAAGAGATAGTACTCTGTTAAATGTTGTAAGTGAACCTATTACTTTATCCAATTTTATTGAAAAAGATCTTAACTCATTTTATAAAAAAAATTTAACAATTTTTAATAATTTAATTTTTTACAACCCGAATGTTTTTTCAAATTCACTCATCTCTCTGATTTTCTGAAGAAATTTAAAGCCTAAATCAGTAATAACAATATATTCATTATTCTTTT
>CAYNEU010000149.1:0-3643 GCA_964396275.1 uncultured archaeon
AAAACATCATGAAAGAGTTATAAAATACTATGAGAAAAAAAGTAAGAAATTGAGAGTTGATATTTTAGATGATATTGAGGTTCTTTATCATAAGGCAAAATTAAATCCAACTCCGGAATTAGTTAATGAATTTTTAACAATTGCCAATACTATAGAACAATTTAATTTTAGACACAAAAGACTGATTGATGTTGCACAAGAATTATTTATACTTGAAGATAAATATAAAGCTCCAATTCTAATCGTGCTTGGAAATTTATTATCTGTTCTAGGTAATTCTGAAACTGCAGAGAGAATCTTTCTAAATGCTTTAGACATTTACAAAAATTTGGCGAAAAAGTATTACAAAATATATCTACCCTATATTGCTGCGACTCAAAAAAACCTAGGAACACTATATATAGATTTAAAACGCTTTGATGAGGCAGAAAAAGTATATAGCGATGCTTTAAGTTCATACAAGGAGTTAGAAAGGCAGTATTATGATGCGCATTCACCAGACTTTCATTCAACCGAGTATAATGGGATAAAAACGTCATATATTGATGAATTGAAGTCATATAATGAGTTATTAAAACGATACTATGATATATATCTACCCGACGAGCCCCCAATTACAAGTGAAATTGGCAATATAGGTGTTGATCTAGACTTATTAGAAGATATTCAAGATGGAACCATTGATTCTATAGAAAGTTACAAAACACTAGCTAAAATGTCTTATGATATGTATTTACTCGATATTGCTAAAACTCAGAGTAGTCTTGGACTCATCTATAGTGAATTAATGAGATTTGAAGAAGCAGAAAGGATGCATCTCGAAGCATTAAAACTCAAAAGAAAAGTTGCGGAACATTATCCCGATCAAGCTCTACCTGAGCTAGTTCTAACGCTAATAGATCTCGGTGATTTTTATGCTAGCTTAAATAAATTTGATCAGGCAGAGCCATTGTTTAAGGAAGCATTAGAAATTTCTCTACAATTAGCAGAACAAAATCCAGAAGTATATTTATTTAACGTTGCTATTATCCAGAACTCCCTTGGAACTATATATACCAGATTACAGAAGTTTGAAGACGCTGAAAAAATGTATGTTGATGCCTTAAAAATTTTTAAAAATTTCGCACAAGAAGACCCTAAAACATATAAATTTAACGTTATTGATGTTCAGAACAACTTGGGGTATTTATTTTTAAATAAGGGAAATTTTGAAAAAGCTGAATATTATCTTAATAAAGCTTTGAAGAAAGATCCTATGAACAGTGAAATTTTGTATAATCTCGCTTCCCTTGAAGCACTTAGAAATAACCAAGCAAGGGCGTTAGAGCTATTAGTAAAAATAATAGCAATTGATAAAAATTATATTGAGAGGGCATTAAAAGATAATAATCTTGATAATATTAGAGAACTAAAGGAATTTAAAGACTTAATAGGTGAGGAAAATCCCAAAGATTAAACTAAAGAAGATAACTAAACTTAACTTAATGGTTATTTTACAATTAGATGTTAAGCCTGAGCAAAGAAATTTAGTTGCTTCAAACGCAAAATCCATAGCAGAAGCTCATTTTAATAAAGATGCTTGGCTCCGAGCGATTTATGCTGGTAATGACCCAGTTGGATTTGTAATGCTTAGTGACACTTTATTAAAGTATAAATCCAATCCTAATCACCGTCCCACCTATTATCTTTGGAGATTTATGATTGATGCTAAATATCAAGGAAAAGGTTATGGCAAGGAAGCAATGAAATTAATAATCAATCATGTAAAAAGTAGGCCAAAGGCAAACGAACTTTTTTTAAGCCATTCTAAATCAAACGGTAACGCTGGAGAATTTTATAAGAAATGTGGTTTTGAATATATCGGCAAAGAAATAGATGATGAATTAGTCATGAGTTTAAAATTATAGATTCATTATACTAAATCTCCTATAATACATCTTCAAAATAAAATTTGAGATAAAGCATGTATAAAACATACTTTATTCCTATTTATAATTTCTAATACATTCTCTTTTTTTATAAACGAGAAAGACTATAATAACTCCTAAAAATATTCCTCCATATAATATGACAATTTGAAAGCCTGGTATTCTACCTTCTTCTGGGGCAATTCCATCTATATTAACCCCTACTTCAGTGGAAATAATCTGACCACGTCTTCCGTCTACATCCTCGACAATAAAATTTATTATATAGTCTGAATCAAGTATTGGGGAAAGGATCTCTACTCTTCCAGAAAAATTACCATCACCATCAGGATCAGTTAATTCCCATTGATAAAACATTTCATTCTCATCCCAAAGCCCCATTGATCCATTATCTCTCGGATCTGGGGGTGTCCAATCTTCAGATATTACTCTACAAGTCACTTTTGCAATAGCTGTTGAATTAACAACTCCTACGAAAATTGGAAAAGATATTAATGTGGGATTATGTGCCACCCAAAATTTTGATGGAACAAACAGGATTTGTGGAGCCTGAATCAAAATAGGAGGACATCCCTGACATAAAAAGATATTTTTTGCATCATTTCCATCTCCCGAACTTGGAAGTTGACCCCAAGCGTTTACTATATGTCCAACACCATCGTGATTATCCTCAATACATGGGTTTTGCACTTCATAACCTAAAGCTTTAATCTCATGATGAGCATCCACGAATGCATCTCCAATAGAATTTCCTGCAAGGATGGATTTTAAAAGGCCTTCTCCAAACATTGAAATATGAGGTGGGATCGGGCTCCACCACGCGCTATAACCAGGTTCCGTTGATGTCATAATTATTCTATCCGATTTACTTAAATCATCTAAAAAAGATCCAGAAGAACATGCTTCATAAATAACAATAATCCGGTCACATCCAGAAGCTGCTTCAAAGCCATTCAAATATTGATCAAGTTCCCAAGCAGCTAATGAGGTAAAAGGAGCCATCGACATCGCATTGGTTCCTCCATGATCATGTAGATAAACTGCCAAAACTCCATTTGGACCAACCTTACTTGGTGCCCATGTATTAAATGCATAATCTAAATTTGGGCGATAAGTAGCCGCATATTCCCGGTCAGTGTATGTGACAGAATATAGTGGAACTAACATTAATATTTCATCATCAGTATTGCCACATGCTAATGCTTGATCATAGACCCATTCACAGGTCAATAATACTAAATCCCATGCGTGATGATCTGATTTATCTCCCCCAATAATGATCCACGCATCTATACACTCGTATTGAGCAGCACTAGCTTTAACAGAAATGTCGGAATTAGTGTCAAATTGATCATAACTCATATTTCCACTAGAATTTATCAACCAATACTGAAAATTAGAGAGAATAATATAAGTAAATAGAATTATTCCCAGCTTCTTTTTATCCATTTTTTTTCATTCCTCCATATTTGTTTTTAGTTATACTTTTGAAATTTCTTTCTATCTTTATATTATGAATACAATTTTAAAGATTAAGTGAATATAATATTTATCATGATTAAATTTCTTCATACATGTAAAGTTATTCTTAATATGATGTAAGTCTAAAAATTACAATGAGATATATAAACTTATGGTAGTTTTTTAATTTTTAAAAAAAACAAGAAAAAATGAGGAAATTACTTTAATTCCAATTTATTCTGACAATAAGGACA
>CAYNEU010000150.1:0-6129 GCA_964396275.1 uncultured archaeon
CATTCCCACTCCGATACGGCGACATATAGAAATCTGTGCATCACTAATTCGGACTTCTATTGTTCCCCAATCCGTTACCGGGAAGACATCTTGGAACCTACCATCCTCTAAGCTTGCCTTCTGAACTGTTTGAAGGAAAAAGTTAATAGAATTCTCACTTAGATCAGTTAAATAAGGGATATAATATTTAGGATCATTCCCACTTAACATAGTTGTGTTATACTTTAAACGCAAAGATCTGGTGCAATTTGGGGCAGTAATCCTCCTATTAATAATTTTAACGACATCCGTTGGTTTGTTATTCAAAATTGGAGAATTGCATGTAAGAGCAATAAGATGAGGTATAAAGTTTCGAATCATACAATAGGCTTGAATTTTCTCTAATTCTGAATTAAAAGAACCTAAGTGCGAATGATCAGCTTGAGAAACTCCACGCATGTATTCTTTCGTCGCGGGATTAATAGCGGAAGCGATAATATGCAGATCTTTAGGTAAAGTAGCTTTTGCTAATAAAAATAAAGTGCTCGCCCAGTATGCTAATTCTTCAATATAAACACATGGAGGTGTGACTAATTCTAATATATAGGTAATTGCTGTTACATTTCCATCTCTGGCAAAAGAATCTATATCAACAGAACTATCTCCTAAAGCATAACGTATATCCATTGTATACCCTTTTTCAAGATCATCTCTTCCCCAAGGTCTAGCTAAAACTTTTTGTCTAATATAATCAGGAACGGGTAAAAAATCCTCTCTTCCATCGTAGAGCATTTCGTCCATAATTTTTATTGCATCCTTCACAATTTCTTTCATTCGGTAAACCATTTCTTCTCCAGGAGGATATTCACCACTATCATCAGCAATTATTAATTCCATTTCAATACCATGGGTGAATGGTAAAGGAGTCCAATGTTCAACATCAGCTAACATATCCGCCCAAGGTCTTTCAGGGATATTTACTTCCATATAATCTGTCCCTAAAAATAACTTATCACCCGATCTATCAATATTTTGTCCCAATGAAATACCTATAGGTGCTTTTTCTTTTCCCTTTGTCGTATAAAGCTGAGAAAAAGTATCAACTGACGGATCATCTTTCTTTTTCTTCTTTTTTTCTTTCTTTTTTTTATCTTTTGCCATAGAAATTTTACCTTCTGATTGCTATTTTCTCTCTTTTTATTCGCTTACAATAAATATAACAAATCCTAATTTTATAGTTTTAGGTTGTTTATTTCATTTTAGAGTAAAGACTGTATTAAAGTCTTAAAAATATTATAATCATTAATGAACTCGTAAGATAAGACTAAATTAATAATCTTACATTTATTAGAGGGCAAAATTTGCTTTAAATCATCAGAGATTTTACCTCCATTGAATAAAGAATCATCAACAATTAGATTAATGGAATCTCCGATTTTTTTAATATTAGAGTAAATATTATTATCTATATCAGATTCCTGCGATATAATTACAGTTGGTTTTCCTAGATATGGGATGAAATCTAAATTAAAAATTGATACTTGACCAGGAATATTTTCAAAATTCTTGAAAAATTGTTTTAATGAACTAGTTAATACTCTAAACTCATCCTGATTATAATTATTTTTTGATGGAAAAGTGTATTATGCGATTGATTTGTTTAGATCATATTTTAAATCGTTATATACACGATCTAGTATTGGAAAAATGCTGAAATCAAAAGCGAATAAAGATATAAATACATTACTAAAATTAAAATCATTTACAAGGACATTATTACTAATATTTCCCCCCGTTAGGCTAAAATTTTTAATCTCATTCGTAATGGTGGAAACGTAAGTATTTAATAGAAAATATTGAGAAAAGACTAATTTCGATTCATATTTTGTTTTAATTTCATCAACCATTATATAAATATCATCAAATAATTCTTTCGCTATTTTTTCTTTAACTTCTTGAATTGGTATACGTTCAATAATAGCATTTGCAGAAGTGGGGTTATCGACCTCAGCTAGAGCATATAGTGCATTTTTAAGCATTTTATAAATTGACTTATCGAAACCGGCTACAAGAATTTTGAGAAGTGTCTTTATTATTAAGTTAATTACATTAATTATTTCAGTTCTTACATCTTGTTCTTTTAATTCCTTAGCAATGTTGAATAGAAGCTTAATTCGTAGAGTATTATTATCAATTAGTTCTCCTAATTTCAAAGCAATTAAAGGATCCGAGTGGATAATTTGGCCATAAATATTAATTAGAAGATTTTCTTTAATAGAGGGATTCTGAATTAGATTTCCAATTTTAATTGCTTGTTCGGGATTAATTAATACTTGATCTAATGCTAGAAATTTGAATGCATTTTGTCGTTTTTCTAAATCGGGTAAGTTTGAAACTATTTGAAGCATTACATCGAGATTTTTTAAAGCATAAGCACGAATTAGATTAAAATAGAAATTTCTCTGTTCATTCTTATTTGAAAGCATTAATGCTAATTTTAACGCCCTTTGAGGATTATCGATTGAAAGATAACCTTTAGCAATTTGTTTTATATAAGCTTCCATTTTTTCAAGTAATTCAGAGCTAGATATATCTGACGATTCTGATGATTTATATTGCTCTGTTAATGAGCCTAATTGTTGTTCAGCCTGCTTTAATACTTTTTCCTTCATATCGATAATATAATCTTCTGGATTAAACTTTTCAACGGGTTCTGTAACTTTAAATGCTTGTTTATCTAGAATTTTCTTAATTTTACTTGTTTGGATAGACTCTCTCACTTTTTGTACTTTAACGGTATATTCAACAATCTTAAGCCAGTGGACATTAATTGTTAATTTACCAAAACCATCAGAATTAGGATCTAATTTCAAATCAATACTCTTTGTTTCCCCTGGACCAAATTCAATATTAGTCTTAAAACTATCGGGTTCTATGTCAATTTTTAAATTTTCTCCCTCAAAATCAAATTTAAAGTTCTCCTTTTTACTCGAAGAATTTATTGCTTGGATGATAATCTCATTATTAATCCCAGGTATTAACAAATTTTGCGGGAATTTTGTGATGTTCAAAGAGATGATTTTGTCTACATTTGCCATAATTCAAATGATTTATTTGTTCACTTTATAAATAGTAATTCTAAATCTCTCATTAATTTTTAGGTTTAACAATTATTAATGATTTATTTATTTTGGATTTATGAAATAAAATAGAAAGAAGAATTACCGTCCCATTCGTCGATTTCTTCTTAGATAATCTTCTAAATCCTCGATAACCATTTCTTTATTATAATCAGGCCAGAAATCATTTCTAAATTTAAATTCTGCATAAGAAGAATCCCATAACAAGAATCCAGAAATTCTTGCTCCATCATCCATTCCCGTTCTAATTACATAATCTAATGGAGGAAAATTTTTTGTATAAAGGTGTGCTTTAATTAAATCTTTACTAACTTGTTCAGGTTTAATTCCATTACTAACTATTTCCTTCACAGCATCCACAATTTCTTCATGACCATCATACATAATACAGAGATTAATGAAATTTTGACTGTGATCCTTAGTAAATTTAATTAGTTCTTCAATCTTTCTTCTTACTTTATCTGGTAGCATTGAAATCCGGCCAATAACATCAAACTTAACCTTTTCCTCTTTTACAATCGATTCATTTATAATTGTATCGACAGCTTTAATCATAATGTTATAAATATACTCAAGCTCTTTAGTATTACGCTTCCTCACATTATCAAGCGATAAAATATACAAGCTTAAGTAGTGGATACCGGCATCAAAAAAATCGAATAATCTCTTTTTGAGATTTTCATATCCAATTAAATGACCAAAATTAATATCTAAGTTTCTTTTTTTCGCCCATCGACGATTACCATCTATGATCAGGCCAATATGCTTAGGTAGCTTATCCTGTGCTGTTTCCTTTAACTCTTCTAAAGTAGTGACCATCTAACCCATTATAACATTATATTCTTTTCAATATTATTATGAATATTAAAAATATTAAATCTTTCTTATAATTTAAAGGAATTATAAATTATTGATAGAATTTTTACGAGCAATAATAATTAGATCTTATTAAATTCTCTTAATATTTTTCTTGTTTTAAGGCTTACAGATATATTTTTTAAGTTTTAAATGTTTGTAAAAGAGTGTTATTAATATTCAAAATATTTACCACTAATAAGAATTTGAACTATTGAGAATATTAGTCCACTGAGAATTTTTAAATAAGCAATTCTTTTAATAAAACTAATTTTATATAGATAAGTTTTTGAACAAATAAACATTACATATAGAAAATATTTTAAAAAGAAATATCAGCAATTCGAGAGATATCATTAATGCTTTCTAACGATTATCTATTTTCGGAGATCGGCATCGATAGTGTGGGCTTTCATGCTCCAAGACATTATGTTAAATTAAAAGAACTTGCCTTAGAGAGAAACGTAGATCCAGAAAAATATAGCAAAGGACTCTTATCAAAAGAGATGCGTTTAGCTGAGATCGATGAAGATATTATTTCTCTTGGATTAAAAGCAGGATATAATGCCTTACAAAGGGGAGGTATACACCCTAAGAGTATAGACGCTTTATTTGTAGGAACTGAAACGGAAGTTTATTCTGCTAAGAGTATCTCTAATATCTTTGCAGAAATGTTAGAGATCTCGCCCAATTCTTTAACACAGGATGTTTTTAATGCCTGTGCAGGTGGGACGCTAGCAATTCTTAATGCAATCGCATTAATTGAAAAAGGAATCATAAACAAAGCCCTTATAATCAGCAGTGACATTTCTTCATATTATATATACTCCCCCGGCGAACCAACGCAGGGATCAGGAGCTATTGCACTTGTCATAGCAAAAAATCCCCGTATCGCTAAATTCAGTAAAAATTTTGGCAAGGTGTCGGGAAATGTTAATGATTTTTTCAGACCTCCGAATGATAAAAATGCACGAGCATTTGGAAGTTATTCTCAAGATGCATATATTAATTTCCAACTTGCTGCTTATGATGACTTAATTAGAAGTATAGGGGATTTCCATGCGGATTTTTATACTTTTCATGCGCCATACTCCAAGCTTCCCCTTAAGATAATGCAGCAAATAATACTGAAACGTTGGATTAAACATATAAATGAACTACCTAAATTCGAAAAGAATAAAGTTCGTACTTCTATACTCAAGAAGCTTGATCATTTTTTACATGATGTTACCGTTTTACCAGAATATCTTTATTTAAAACTAAAAGAAAGGGGATTTTCTTCCGCAACTTTAGAGAGATTTTCATATTGGGTGAATACAAATGTAAAAGAGAGAGTACTCCCTCAATTAAACGTTCCAATGCACTTTGGAAATATGTATAACGCTTCAATTTGGGCTCAGATTATATACCTTCTTGAAAATCAAGCTCGCGTTTATGATACGATCTATTTTGGCTCTTATGGTTCAGGAGCTACCTGTATTTCAGGTCTTTTAAAAGTTCAAGAGAGTTTTAATGAAATAATTCAAATAGGCCCTCAAATAAATGATTTTATAAACTTAAAAGAAAAGAAAAGTGTTCAAGAATATGAATTAATTAAGAATGGTACTACTAAACCAGTGATATTATTGGGTCATATTGTTGAACATGAATATAATAATAAAAGAGGTTTTACACTTCATTTTTGCGACGAGGGATGCCTTATTCCCAATATAAAAGGTTTAAACCATTGTCCTAAAGGGCATTCAGGACTTCATAAAAGATTTTTCCCACTCTTTGCAAAGTTAGATAGCGATCCAATTGCTCAATCAGACATTAACGACCTAAAATATTTGAAAGAAGGATTAGTAAGAGTAGCGAGTAACGTAAAAAAAGGCAGTACTTTAGAGTATGAAATAAGGAGAGTTGATAATGAAACCGAGGAAAACAATAACGCAAAGGGATTGTTAAATTGGAGTCCAATATATCTTCCAATACCTGAAAAATATTTGATGAATAGAGATTATCAAATCCAAGATCTTCCCATTCCTCTTGAATGATAATGAACACTTCACTTTCAAAAGTTCTTTTTAAAAAATTAGAAAAAGATCATAATGAAATTCTAGAGTATTTAATAAATCGGGATTATCAAATACAAGATCTTCCTCCTAAAAACATC
>CAYNEU010000151.1:0-11040 GCA_964396275.1 uncultured archaeon
ATTTGAAATTTTACGTCAATTGAGAGATGGAACTTTTGATATTTTAGTAGGTATTAATCTTTTAAGAGAAGGTTTAGATTTGCCAGAAGTACAATTAGTCGCGATTTTAGATGCAGATAAATTGGGATTTTTAAGAGATACTCGTTCTTTAATACAAACTATTGGTAGAGCTTCTAGAAATGTTGAAGGGAAAGCAATTTTATATGGAGATAGAATGTCTCCAGCCATGAAAGCAGCGATTGATGAAACCAATAGAAGAAGAAATAAGCAAATTAGATATAATGAAGAGAATGGTATCACTCCTCAAACTATTAAAAAAAATATTTTAAAGTCTTTATCAGGGGAACAAGAGTTTAAAGAGAGAGAAGTAACAAAGCTAAAACAAAGAGTAAAAGATAAAATTAAAGAATTAGAAAAAGAAGGAGATATTGACATTGTTGTTCAATACTTGGAAAATAAAATGTTTTTGGCAGCAAAAGAATTAAGATTTGAAGATGCTGCTTATTTAAGAGATAGAATCAAGGAAATAAAGGAAACAAACAAATTATAAGTATGAAGTTTTTCTATGATTTGTAATTGATAGTATGTAGAATATATTATGAGCGATAACTCTATTATAATAAAAGGAGCAAGGCAGAATAATCTTAAAAACATTGATGTTACAATTCCACGAAATAAACTAATTGTTATTACAGGAATTAGTGGAAGTGGAAAGAGCAGTTTAGCAATGGATACATTATACGCTGAGGGTCAGCGAAGATTTCTTGAATCATTATCGAGTTATGCGAGACAATTCTTAGGAGAGATGGATAAACCTGATGTGGATTCAATAGAAGGATTATCTCCTGCGATAGCAATCGAGCAAAAACCTTTATCTAAAAATCCTAGAAGTATAGTAGGAACTGTAACTGAAATTTATGATTATTATCGATTATTATATGCTAATATTGGTATCCCACATTGTCCTAATTGCGGGAAAGAAATAAAACCACAAACACCACAGCAAATTATCCAACAAATATTAATTTCTATAAAAGAGAATCAAAAGTTTATTGTTAAAGCTCCTTTGATTAGAGATAGAAAAGGAGAATATAAGGAGCTATTACAAGATTTAAAGAAGCAAGGATATGTAAGAGTGGAAGTTGATGGGATTCGTTATACTTTAGATGAAGATATTTCTATGGAAAAAAACGTAAAACATAATATTAGCGTTATTATAGACAGATTAGTTATGAAAAAGAATATTAAAACAAGATTAGCTGATTCTATTGAAACAGCATTAAACTTAACAGATGGTTTAGTTATTATTGAGGAGCTCGAACAAGGGGAACAAATATATTCAGAACATCTAGCTTGCGTTGATTGTGGTTTATCCTTTCCACCGCTAGATCATAAAATGTTTTCATTTAACATTCCTCATGGAAGCTGTAAATATTGTAGTGGTTTAGGTAATGTTATGGAATTTGATTATGGAATACTTTTAGGAAATGATCTAGATGTTCCGCTAGAGGAGACTCCTCTAAGAGATATTCCTGGATTTGGATCTCTAAACGGTTATTCTTGGCAAACAATCGTGCAAGTTGCCAAACATTATGGATTTGACACGGATAAAACGCTAATTAAAAATATTGACCCAACTAAACTTCATAAAATATTATATGGTTCTGAAAATGAATCAATTGATTTTCATTTTGAGAGTGAAAATAATGACTATAAAAACCATAATGGAGATTTCAAATCTTCTTGGCAAGTTGTTAGACCTTTCGAAGGAATAATTCCACTATTGCAAAGACGATATATGGAAACTCGTTCAGAGTGGGCTCGCGATGTTTATGAAAGTTTTATGAATAGGATAAATTGCCCTCAGTGTGATGGACAAAGATTAAAACCAGAAAGTTTAGCAGTAACAATTAATAATCTCAATATTGCTGAATTGTCTGCTTTATCTGTAAAAGATTCTTTAAAATTTTATAAAGAATTAAATTTAACTGAAACTGAAAAGATAATAGTTAAAGAAGTATTAAAAGAAATATTAGATAGATTATCTTTCCTTGAAAATGTAGGATTAGATTATATTTCATTAAACCGTCGATCAGATACACTATCCGTTGGAGAAGCAGAAAGAATTCGACTAGCTACTCAATTAGGGTCTAGCTTAGTAGGAGTATTATACGTTTTAGATGAACCTAGTATAGGACTTCATCAAAGAGATATCAATCGTCTTATCAATATGTTAAAAAAATTAAGAGATCTAGGGAATACTGTTATTGTGGTTGAACATGATGCGGCCATAATGCGTAGTGCAGATCATATTATTGATCTAGGGCCATTAGCAGGTGAGAAGGGGGGTGAAATAGTTGCTGAAGGACCTATTGAAGTTATTATCAATTCCAAGACTTTAACTGGGGACTATCTATCAGGAAAAAAGAAAATAATAATTCCTAAAAATAGACGAAAAATAAACAAAGATTTTATTGAAATAAAAGGAGCAAACGAGA
Source organism: uncultured archaeon (assembly GCA_964396275.1). Taxonomy (GTDB): domain Archaea; phylum Asgardarchaeota; class Lokiarchaeia; order Sigyniarchaeales; family SOKP01; genus Loki-b32. Next base: position 2,499 of record CAYNEU010000151.1, read on the forward strand.
ATAATTTAAAACATATCGATGTAAAAATTCCTTTAGGAGTATTTACTTGTATAACAGGAGTTTCTGGAGCAGGAAAAACTAGTCTAATTATTGATTGTTTATATAAAGGACTCCATAATCTAATAAATACACGGAGTTCAAAAATTAGTGAAGGAAAGCATGATAAGATTATCGGATATGAAAAAATTGATAAAATTATTAATATAGATCAATCCCCAATAGGAAGAACTCCCAGATCTGTTCCTGCAACATACACAAAAGCTTTAGATTATATTAGAGAAATCTTTGCTGGATTACCAGAAGCAAGAGAAAGAGGATATAAAAAGGGTCGATTTAGTTTTAATACTAAAGATGGACATTGCAAAAAGTGTAAAGGAACGGGATATATACTTAAAGAAATGTATTTCTTACCCGATGTATATATAAAATGTGATTTATGCAAAGGAAAAAGATATAATGCTGAGACATTAGACATTAAGTATCGGGGAAAATCAATTTATGATATATTGAGAATGACTTTTCATCAAGCTTTAGAATTTTTTGATAGTATTCCAAATTTAAAAAGGACTATAAAAACAATAGTAGATGTTGGATTAGGTTATTTAGAATTAGGTCAATCCTCAACTACTTTAAGTGGAGGAGAATCACAACGATTAAAAATAGCTAGAGAATTAAGAAAAACAAGTACGGGAAACACACTTTATATTTTAGATGAGCCTACAACTGGACTTAGCTCTTTCGATATTAATTATTTATTAAAAGTTCTTCAAAAATTAGTAGATAAAGGTAATACAGTAATTATCATTGAACATAATATGGATATTATAAAATCAGTTGATTTTATTATTGATCTTGGTCCGGAAGGTGGTGAAAAAGGAGGTAATATTGTAGTAAAAGGAACTCCTGAAGAAATCATTAAAAATCCTCATTCGTTTACGGCGCAGTATTTAAAAGGATACCTTACAAACAATTAACTCTCAATTTTACCTCAATTGTCTCTTAAATTTTAAAATAAAATTCTAATCCAATGATAAATAAAATTATACTATAAGCCACAGATTATCTATTTTAAAAATACAATTTGAGATTCGTGATAAATTATGACTGAAGTCGAAAGTAAGATGATCAGAGCCCCAATTGTATGTATTCTTGGCCATATTGACCACGGAAAAACTACTATCTTAGATTATATTAGAGGAACTGTTGTTCAACAAAGAGAAGCTGCTGGAATCACTCAACATATAGGTGCTTCATATTTTCCGACTAAAGACATTAAAGAATTTCTAGGAAAATCTAAACAAGAATTCGCTGAAAAAGAAATAAAACTTCCAGGTATATTAGTTATTGATACACCAGGGCATGCAGCATTCATGAATCTGCGAAAGCGGGGTGGTGCAGTTGCTGATATTGCAATTTTAGTAATAGATGTCACTGCAGGAACGATGCCAATAACGTGGGAATCTGTTCGAATCTTAAGGGAGAGAAAAACACCTTTTATAATTGCAGCCAATAAAATAGATAGAATATCAGGATGGAAATCAATTAAAGATGCTGATTTTTTAGATTCCTATAATTCTCAAAAGCCTCATGTTAAAGATTTCTTGGATGAGAAAATTTTACAGATAGTAGGGAATTTCTTAGAAGAAGGGTTCAAAGGAATCGAGCGCTATGATAAAATAAAAGATTTTACTAAGAAAATTGCAATTATACCAACAAGTGGCAAAACAGGAGAGGGTATTTCAACACTATTAATGATTTTAATGGGATTAGTTCAACAATATTTAACTACAAATCTTCGATTTTCTGAGGGGGCTGCTAAAGGTGTTGTGTTAGAAGTTAAAAAGGAAAAAGGACAAGGAAAAACCATGGATGTCCTTATATATGATGGCATAATTCATAAAGGAGATGAATTTATTGTGGGGGGATTAGAAAAACCTATTAAATCGAAAGTAAGGGCATTGTTAATTCCAAAACCCTTAGATGAAATACGAGATCCAAGACAAAAATTTGATTCTGTTGATTTTATTAGTGCTGCAGCTGGTATTAAAATACTTGCTCCAAATATTGAGGATGTCGTAGCAGGATCTCCATTCAGAGGTATTGCAGATTATTCCGAAGAAGAAGTAGTTTATAGTGAAATTGAATCTGAAGTAGAAAGTATTCGGATAAAAACTGATAAAGCAGGAGTAGTCTTAAAAGCCGATACTTTGGGTTCACTAGAGGCACTAGAGAACCATTTTACAAAAAATGGTGTAAAAATCAGTATTGCTGATGTTGGACCAATTAAAAAAGAAGACATCATTAATGCAAATATTGTCAAAGATTTAGACCCCTATTCTGCAACGGTTTTAGGGTTCAATGTTCCAATATTACCTGAAGCTAATGAACAAGCGATTAAAGATAATATAAGAATCTTCACGAATAATGTTATTTATCGATTATTAGAAGATTATATTGAGTACGCAGAAACAAGAAAAGCAGAAGATACAGCTAAAGGGTTAAGTGAACTAATCTTACCTGCTAAAATTAAAATGTTTCCGGAATTTATATTCCGAAATTCAGACCCTGCTGTTTTTGGTGTATATGTTGAAGCTGGAACACTTTATCCAAAAGTTCAATTAGTAACTGATAAAGGTAAAAAAGTCAGGAGAGTTCATCAAATTCAAGACAAAGGCCAAACACTTGAGAAGGCTCCTAAAGATTCAGAAGTAGCTATTTCTATTCGCGGTATTGAAATTGGTCGAGATATAGAAAAAGATGAAACTTTATTTGTCAATGTCCCAGAATCTCATGTCAGGCAACTAATGGGAAGGTTTATGGATGAGTTAACTATAGATCAAAAACAAGCTCTAAAAGAATTTATTATTTTAATGCGAAAAATAAATCATCCCTGGTGGGGGATGTGAATCTATTCTATGTCCCAACTTAGTGAAATCTTTATAGAAGTATTAAAAAAAATTACTCCAACTCAAAAAGAGATAGATTTAATTAACAGAATAACAGAGAAATTAAAAAATCTGTTGAGTAAAAAAGCTAATGAATTAAATATTAATTATACAAAAATAGAACCTCAAGGATCAACAGGAATTAAACAAACACAGTTAAAAAATGATTTTGATATCGATCTCTTTGTTGGATTGGATTATAACCAGTTTAAACATAAGTATGAAGGTTTAAGTAAAAACAAATTAAAAAAAGATTCTAAAAAAGATTTTTTAGTATTGTGTAATAATTGGATTCTTCCAAGTTTAGCTTTACACGAATTTTATAAACCACGTCTTTTATATGCTGAACATCCATATATTACTGTAGATTATCTTTTAGACGATATAAAAGTCAAGATCGATATTGTTATGTATTTTGATTTAGATTTGGAATACATTAATAAAAATGGACCTATTACTGCAGTTGATAGATCTCCTTGGCATGGCTGTTTTGTTAGAGATAAGTTAAATTCTACTCAGAAAAATGATGTAAGACTTTTAAAGCAGTTCTTTAAATCTTGCTATAGTTATGGTGATAAAAGCCCATTAGGAAAAGTAGGTTTCATAGGTTATAGTGCAGAACTATTAGTTTATTATTTTAAAAACCTACACAATCTTTTTGAAAATTTTAATAAATTAAATTCAAACCCACTCGATTATTTTAAAAGAACTGCGGAAGAATTAAGTAAAGTTTCCCACTTTCAGAATGATTATCTTATTATCATAGATCCCATTGATAAAAATCGAAATGTTGCTTCGGCGATATCTGAAAGAGCATATAAATATTGTAATTATAAAATTAGTGAATTTCTAAAAAAGCCAAGTGTAGACTTTTTTAAAATTAAACCAATTCCCGAAGCTAATATATCAAATAAACATGATTCTTTCCTCTTACATACATATATTGTTGAATTACAAAATGCTAACAAAGAAATTCATTATACAATTAATCGAGATAAATTATACTCCTTGAGCGAAAGTCTTAAAACGAATGGAGAAAAAGAATTTTCTCATGCTGAACGTTTTGAGAATATAATTTTCGAAGTTTATTTCGAAGATGAGAACGATCAATATAATTTGGCTATTTACTGCGAAAAACCTCATATCTCCAGAAGCTACCTTCGTAGAGGACCACCGATTGAAGAAAAAAAGCATGTTGATAAATTTAAAAGAAAAAATCCAGATTACTTTGAAAAAGAAGGTTATTTATGGGTGGAAACTTCAAGAGAATATAAAGAGTTCTATAATTTTTTAAAAAATTTTGTTAAAGATAAAATTCCCGATAATTTTAGTATAAGAAATATTTCTCCCGCATTTGAGACTATTACTTCATCAGGAAAAAAAGCCATAAGTATCCTAAAAAATATGATTTTACCTTTCAATATCTAAGATTTCATGAGTTTCAGGAATTAAATGCATAATATTACTCCCATTTGTATAATTTAATGAACTGCTCCCATCTCTAAATCTGAGAACTTTTTTACATTTAAGCCTAATTCTACCCCTCTATTTACCTGTCCCTTTGCAATCATAATCAATTCATCTAGATTTTCTTTATTTTCAAAATCAACTAAATTTTGATTAATATTTTCTAAAGAGTATTGTCCTTAAAAAACAACTTATTTTCTACAGTGTTGAAATTATAATACAAATAGTTTTTTTTAAATAAATTTGAATTTTTATATACTCCCAATAATCTGTTTTATCCAAAATTATTAATTTATCTAAGAGAATCGCAAAACTTTTATGATTTCTTGTATTCTTTTCTTTAATTATAACATTAGAATTAACTATAATTTGTACGATGTGAACATATAATGGTTAAAGTGAAAAACCCAGACGAAATCGCTAGATTGGTTACTTCTGGTTCATATGACAAGAAAAGAATTTTTAGTATTACCGCCCATATAGATCATGGCAAAACAACTGCTACAGATTACTTACTTCGTAGAGCGGGACTTATGAGACCTGAAGACGCAGGTCAACTTCAGATGACCGATTCAGATGATGAAGAACAAGAAAGAGGAATAACTATTTTTACATCTGTAGTATTACTTGCTTTTCAAGATCCGAGAAAACCAGATGATAATGAACCATATATTATTCAGCTTAATGATACTCCGGGGCATATCTCTTTTACGGGGGAGGTCTCAAGAGCACTAAGAGGAAGTGATGGTGCAATAATATTAGTAGATGCTCTTGAAGGAGTTATGACTCAAACGGAAACTAATATTAGGTTATCCGTTGGTGAAGAATTCTGCAAACCCGTTCTCTTTATCAATAAAGTTGACAGATTAATAAGTGAATTAAAACTTAGTCCTGAAGATACTTTTGCGAAAATTGATAAAATTACAAGAGAAATAAATGAATTAATTAGAAAGGTTAGACCTGAAGGTTCGGACTGGGGGATTGATTTTGCAAAAAATTCAGTTGCAGTTGGTTCAGCTAAACATGGATGGGGTTTTACATATGAAATTTTACTTGAAAAGGGTTTGAAGCCTCAAGATGTTTTTACAAAATATAATGAAGGAAATATTCAATGGTTAAGGGATAATTTACCATTAGATGAACCTATGCTAAGAATGATTGTTGATCATCTTCCGGATCCCGTTACGGCTTCTAAATATAGAATTCCTCATATTTGGGACCATGATTTAAACTCAAACCTTGGACAAGCGCTTCAAAAAAGCGATCCAAATGGTCCACTATATGGTATGATTACTAAAATATTCCTAGATCCAAAAAGAAATTATCAAGCTACACTAATAGGTCGCGTTTTTTCGGGTACATTTGATCAAACTGATTCAATTTATCTTATTAATAGTGATTCAAGCAATCGAGTGAAAAGATTGGGCGTTATGGAAATTACTGACATTTTAGATATTCCTAAAATTCCAGCAGGAAATCTTTTCGCTTTATTTGGGTTTATTTGTCCTTCTGGTGAGACTTTTATGTTGTCCAATGATGTCCCTAAAGATAAAGAAGAAAAGAAGAGATTACCTTCTTTCGAAAAAATCCATTATGCTTGTGAAGCTGTTGTTTCAAGAAGTATAAAACCAAAAGATCCACATGAAATTGATAAATTAGATGAAGTTGTAAGCAAATGGTTAAAAGCTGATCCCACCGCAGAATATAGAAGGGATCAAGAGTCGGGTGAATTTATCCTTTCAGGGATAGATCCCCTCCAAATCGAGATTTTAGTCAAGAGAATTAATAATCAAGTTCAAATTAATATTGGAGAACCTATCATCGTTTATCGAGAAAAAATAACGCAAAAGAGTCCAGACTATTATACTAAATCTGCAAACACTCACAATCGGATATTATTGTATATTGAACCACTGGATGAAACAACTGAAAGATTGATTGAAACTGGTAAAGTCAATGATTTGCAAAATGATAAAGATAGAGCAACGATCCTTAGGGAAGAGGCTGGATGGGATGCAAAAGAAGCAAGACGTATTGTTGACGTATATCAAGGAAGTGCCCTTGTAAATGGTACTACGGGATTACAGAGATTTGACCGTGTTAAATCCTATTTGAGTGCTGCTTTTAGGGATTGGCTTGGTAATTGTATTATTGCGAAGGAACCAGCTACTGGAATTAAAGTAGTATTTACAGATATGACAATCCATGAAGATCCGAGACATACGTCTTATGGACAGATTGCAGGAATGGCGTTTTCAGCAATGTCCCTAGCTATGTTAGACGCAAATCCTCATCTTTTTGAGCCAATTCAGAAAATTGATATTAAAACACCTCAAGGAAGTGAAGGAGGAGTAACTGCCATTATAACCAAACGCCGAGGTCGAATTACTAATGTTATTCCTGAAGGCGAATATGTAAGAATTCAAGGTCAAATTCCTGCTGCTGAAACAATTGGAATAGCAGACGATATTAGAGGCTCAACTCAGGGAAGAGCTTTCTTTGGCTATGAGTTCAAAGGTTTTGAAAAAGTTCCTCCTAACTTAGAAGAAGATCTCATTATGGAAATTCGTAGACGTAAAGGTATGCCCGAAGAGCTACCTTCCAGAAAGAGCTGGGAAAGGTTTATATATAAACGTACGTAATTTTTTTTTAAATTTCTTTTTTAAATAAAGTTGAAAAAACAAAACTAAGAGTAAGAGAAACTTGAGATCTTAACGATTGTATATAATTTTTTAACAAGTACTTTAAAAGCATCAGTTACCCCTTGTCCTGTCAACGCACTCGTTTTATAATACCCAATAAATCTATTATCTTTCGCAAATTGTTCCACATTTATATCAGAAGTTGGTAAACCCGGATTTGAGCTTAAAATTGCCTCATCAGCTAAATCTACTTTATTTCCAAATAACACTATTGGTATATTTGCACAATGTTTTTTTATATCTTCAAGCCATCGAGGAACATGCTCATAACTTTGAATTTGCTCTGGAGCGTGAGAAAAAACAATTATAGCCCCGGAACTTCCTATATAGAATCTTTGACGTAATGCTTGAAATTGCTCTTGACCCGCAATGTCCCAAAGATACAATTCAACTTTCTCTCCATCAATATATTCCTCATATTTAGAAAATTGTGTACCTAAAGTTGCTATATACTCCTTTTGAAAAGACCCATGAGTATATCTTTTAATTAATGAGGTCTTACCAACTGTTCCATCCCCAATTATGATAACTTTGAATCCATACCCTTTTTCATCATCACTCATTCTATTTATCCATCTTAATAAGTATAATTTCCCTTTTTTATATAGTATAAGTCAGATATTTTAAATTTTTACAGTACAATAAATGCAATCTAAAAGAAGGGTATTATTCATCTTAAATTAAAACTTATACAATATCGCTATATATAAAATCAATAATTAATAAGATACATATTCAAGATTGTTTTAGTCCTTAATTTTATGACAGTTTTTCAATTCTTCAGCTAAGTTTCTCATTCAGATGTTAAAGAGCTTAATTAATTGTTCAGTATTTTCTACTAAGATATCGGGATTATGCTTTTTTAAAGTTTCTTTTTGAGCAAGTCCACTTGCGACACAAATCATTGAAACCTTTGCTGCTTTGCCTGCTTCGATATCAGTTGTCATATCTCCAATGAAAATTGCTTCTGAAGGTTTCAGATTCCATTTATTAAGGATTTTAATAATCCCTTCAGGACTAGGTTTAACTTCTGAAACATCGTTAAATCCTATTATGGTATTAAAGTAATCTGTGAGTTTAAATTTCTCTAGCACTTCTTCTGCATATTGACTTTTATTATTTGTTAAAATTGCCAATTTAACATGTTTAGCCAATTTTGAAATCAAAACATCAATACCTTTAAAAATTGTTGATTCTGCTTCTTTGTATTTATTAAATTGGTTAAACATAAAAATTGCGATTCTAAGCTTTTTAAAGAAACTGATTCCTTCTAAAAAGTTCACTTTTAATAAATCATAAGAATTTAGTAGAATTTTAGGTACAGGAAAATTTTGGATTTCTTCAATCAAGTGGGCTATTTCTTCCATGACATCATCTGGGTTGATTTTCATCTCATACTTTTCGACTGAATCATTAACTGCTTTTTTA
>CAYNEU010000152.1:0-4890 GCA_964396275.1 uncultured archaeon
ATGATGTAAATTGTGCTTGATTTGGAGATTTTCCTTCATTGAAATGTAATTTCTGTAAAAGAGCTGTAAATCAACGCTTATTTAGTTAAGTTATTTATAATTAAAAGAATAACCTAAAATAAACAATATTAAAAAAAATTATTATAAATATAAATCATTATTATGTTAAATCATATAATTCAAATAAAAAATCCATTTAGATAATTATAAAAAGAGCAAGAATGACTCTCGATTTTAGATATGACCAATATGACCCAGAATATTTTATGTTTATAGGATTACCTCTTGTAATAGGCTTTATAGGTAATTTAGTTATATACCTATTTGTCTTTTTTTCAGCCAAGGAACGAAAAGAAGATTCAGATAAACCTGAATATTTAAAAATTTTTGCTATAATAGGTATGATCAGTGCATTTATTCCACTTTTTTTACCTACAGGTTTTTATTATGTGCTTCTAACAGAAGATGAAAGGAGTCTGATTGTTGGATATTTTATATTACAAGGATTAGTTCGTAATATTCCCTTTTTTATGGCTAATATCTTACTTTTTATGTATAGTTTATCTAATCGAAATAAATTTGGATTATATTTATTAGGAGCGGGAATATTGGGATTGATTTATTATGCATTTAGTATAATTACTTTAAATTGGGGAATTGGTAGTATGTTTTCATTTTTGTTACATCTTGAACCCGGTACTACAGATTTTCAAAAACTGATGTATGTTCTTCAGGTTTTTTTTTCAATTATATATGTTAGTATTTTTGGACTGTTTATCATACATGGATCAAAAAATTCAGATAACAAGTTTATTTATTCGGGTGTAACTCTTTTCATATTAAGCAGTATAGTAGGAGCTTTCGGTTCCCTTAGTTTTATATATTTTTTCTGAAAAATAGATTTCATTTCTAATATTATATGAAATACTGCCTTATTGGTGAAAAATTAGGTATAATTGCTATCATTGTGGCGGAGAATAATGATATAACAGATATCGTCTTTTGTGGAGGATTTTTAAAAGAAAATAAGATTTTGAAGAAACTCTTATCTTTAATATGTAAAGTTAATAAGAAGAAAGCAATATTCATAAAAAATTCTGAATTTTGTGCAGCAATTGGGGCATTGCTTATATAAAGTGTGCGCCGATTTGGAGATTTTTATTCATCGAAGTTAAATTCTTGTAAAAACACTATAAATCGGCGCATCATTATAAAAAAAATATAACTAGAAAATAAAGTTATAAATTGATTTAAGTATTTTGCGAATGCTTTTCAAGTAAATCTTTATTTGTTTTACCCATTTTTATTGCTAATTCTGCTATTATAGCATCTAGATAACAGAATGCAGCAATTTCAAACATCGTACCTTCCGGTGCAAGAACTGCTGTATCTCCAACTGCCTTATCTCTTTTACTTCTTCCTTTCAATTTAATAGTTATATCACCTATCCTCCCGATTACCGTTTCAGGATGACTTGTTATAGTAACTATTCCATAAGGTTTTACCGTATTTACATAGTTGTTTAATAAGCTAACAACAATTCCCGTAGTCCCAGATCCAGAAAGTACAATCAAAATATCTTTTTTTCGTAATGCGGGCATGCTTGCTAAGTTTGTGACTATATACACTTCAGCCCCCAGATGCACTAACCGTGTCGCAAAACACTCTAAAATAAAAGCACTTCTACCAGAAGCTAACAAGAAAAATCTACGCTTATTTGTTAAACCATCAAGGACTAAATCAATAAATTTACTGGTATATTTGAAATTCTTGTCTAAATGATCAATATTAGCTTTAATATTGTTCATTATTAATTCCATAGATTGAAACAAAATTCTTTTTATTTCTCCATTAACAGCTAATTCATTAGTTTCAGTCATGTGAAGTTTTTACTCAATAATTGATATTTTATCAATTTCCAATATTTATAATCTTAGACTTAAAATAATATTTTTGGTTAATACTTATTTTCTACTTAAGTTTTTAAAGTCCATTAACAAACTATTATTCTTGCAGGAATTTCACCTATTTATGTTATCACTTCCTATACTACATATAGTTTGTTTTTTCTTTATTCTGTCTTTACATATTAATAATAGAAACTAAAATGAATATTTGATAGAAAAGAATAAATTTTTTAATTGATCCTAGAGAAAAACTAATATGAGAGATTTATTTCTTGGATTGGATTGCTCAACACAGAGTTTAACCTCGCTTATTATTGATTTTGGTTCAGGTAAGGTATTATATCGAGAACGAATCAATTATGATGAAGATTTACCACAATATAATACCCAAAATGGCGTTATTATTTTGGATAATGAAAAAATCATCCATTCTTATCCTCTTATGTGGGTAGAAGCCCTAGATATATTGTTTGAAAAAATGAAAATTACTGGAATTCCCATTCATAATATTAAGGCAGTTTCAGGATCCGGACAACAACACGGAACAGTTTATTTAAACAACAAGTTTGAAAGAAATCTTAAAAAATTAGATAGAAATAAATCTTTATTTTCTCAATTAAAAGACTCGTTTTCTCGTCCGACAAGTCCAGTTTGGATGGATTCAAGTACAACTAACCAATGTGAAGAAATCCGTGAGAACTTAGGAGGATTAATATCTACTATTGAATTATTAGGTTCAAATACATTTGAGCGCTTTTCTGGACCACAAATAAGAAAATTTTTCCAAGAAGAACCTGAATTATATAAACAAACATCAACTATTCATGTAGTCAGCTCATTTATGGCCTCAATTTTATTAGGGATGAATGCTCCAATCGATCATGGCGATGGAGCTGGCATGAATTTAATGAATATGAAAACTAAGCAATGGGATAACAGGGCTTTAGAAGCAACAGCTCCCAACCTAAGAGGCAAATTACCCTCGCTTACAGAACCTAATAATATTATTGGAACACTGTCTTCACATTTTATTAGAAAATTTGGTTTTAATCCTGATACTCGTCTGATTGCATGGTCTGGAGACAATCCAAATAGTCTTATTGGAGTGGGACTAATAGAAAAAGGAAAAGTTGCAATTAGTTTAGGGACAAGTGATACGTATTTCGGCTATTTGAAGGATTTATATCTTGACTTTAAAGGAGAAGGACATGTCTTTGTTGCTCCAACGGGTGATTATATGAGCTTAATATGTTATAAGAATGGTTCTTTAGCAAGAGAAAGAATAAAAGATAACTTTAACCTAAATTGGGAGAAATTCTCAAAAATTTTGAACAACACACCACCAGGAAATAATGGAAAAATAATGTTACCCTTCTTTTTTCCTGAGATTGTTCCTCTAGTATTAGAACCTCACGTATATCGATTTGGTTTCAATGAAAAAGATATAGAGGGAAATGTCAGAGGTATTATTGAAGCTCAATTCTTATCTATCAAACTACATTCAGAATGGATCGGAGAAAAACCATCCGAAATTTATGCTACAGGGGGAGCATCCGCAAATAAAGATATTCTTCAAGTATTGGCTAATATTTTTAACACTAAGGTTCGTTTATTTGAATTAACAGATTCAGCGGCTTTAGGCGCGGCATTCAGAGCGGCAAAATCATATTATGATTTAAATAATCAGATAAAAAGTTGGAATGATATTATAAATAAATTTATAGATTTTCAAAAATGTATTGTTTTAGAACCAAATAATAAATACATCGAATTATACGAGGATATGCTTATGCTTTATAAGAACTATGAAGATTATGTTTTGAATAAGGGAGAAGATCCTGAATTAGCTCGCTTAGATTTTATTAAAAAATATTTTTAACATAAAAAATATTTCATATTGTGAATAGATTAACGTATCCCTCTATAACCAAGATCTCAGTTGTAATTTAAATACTTCCTTGAAGTTTCTGTCTGTAGAGTAAATAATGTCCGTAGTATGTTTTTTACATGTCATAGCGAGGATTTCATCATATAATTCGTGGCTTTTAGCATTATTTAACATCAATTTAATGATTTCAAGATTAAAATCATCGATAATAATATTTTCTGAGCTTTCCCATCGATTAAGAGCCTCTTTAAATGCATTTATTTTCCCCGTTTTTCTCATTTTCCAAAGTAATTCTGCAATTGCAATTGTAGGTACGATTACAATTACTTCTCCATTTATCACTTTTTTTTTTAATTGTTGGAGTATTGATGGAATTTTCTGATAGTCATAATGGAAATAAAATAGAACCTGAGCATCAATTACAACTTTTTCTGTCATTTTTTATCAAGAAATAATTTTGTGATTATTCCTTATTAGGAAATAACGATTTTTTCGCTTCGTTTAACTCTTCCTCGGTAAACGGAGAAACTCCTTCAAATAAATTATCTTCAATCTCAAGAGGATGTGTCTTTTTTTTGATTAAAATGGTTTTATCGTCCTTCAATTCCAGCTCAATCTCATTTGTATCTTCAATAGCTAACTTATCTCTCCACTCTTTCGGTATTATAATCCTTCCATTTGATGAGACTTTTTGAGTTTTTTTTTCAGTCATTTATATTTTTCATTTTTTCAATTGTCATTATAATAGAGTAAATGACAGTTATTATATCTTTTTAAAAATAGCAATAGTAGAGTAAAAAAAAAAAGAAAAAAATATTTAAAGTTATTTATAGCCCAAAAAACTTCTTTATTTGTATTTAATTGACAAAAGTAAGTCGTTTTTAGTTATCTTCTTTCTATTCGCATGCATTGTAAAGGTTCTTGCTTGCTCAGTTAAAGCAGAAGCAGTTTTTTCTAAATGATCAATTAATAAATCTACTGCATTTCGAGCTACTATGCTCGCACCCTGTTGCTTCATTACTAAGCAGCCTCCAGAAATATGTAAATATTTAGTATCGTACCGAAAAAATTTAACTAGTTTTTGTAAAACGGTCT
>CAYNEU010000153.1:0-3070 GCA_964396275.1 uncultured archaeon
AGCTAAATAATATCCATCTTCTTCCTTACAAAGGATTTTGCATGATAATCCAATTTCTTGCGTACATTCTTTAAGGGTGTCAGGATCTATTTGTATATTTTGGAAAATATCTCCCAGGGTACTTTTGTATTCTATTTGGAAAGTTGCTTCTCCAATATACTTTCCTAACTTCCGGTTTCTTTCCTGATAATTAAGATAAATTTGTTCTTCAGTTAAGCGAATATCTACCGAATCAAGAATTATTATTCCTTCTGGATTCAGGCGAGTTTTACAGTAAGATAAGAATTTTTTTAGTCCATTTAAATGCTCCACGAACCCGATTGAACGTCCTAAGAGAAGGATTGTGTCAAATGAATCCATTCTAAAGTTATAGAAATCTGGCATTGAACATTTTTTATCCCTCTTTTTTTCATTATCCGACAAGCATGAGAGGATATATCAATTGCATAAACCTCAAGACCTAATTTTTGAAGTTCCAAAGCATGTGGTCCAACTCCTGCTCCGATATCTAAAACTCTACCTTTACATAATTGTAGTGCTTGTTTTTCTATATTTGAAAAATTTTCAATGCCTCTAAAGAAATATTCAATAGGTACATTCCATTCTATTCCATCATCTCGAATTAAAGTGATCTCTGCGTTTTTATTACCGTTATAAAAATCCTCAAGAGCTATACCAAAAGGTTCAAATGTTTTTTCTATCATAATAGTATTCTAGAAAAACAAAAATTTTAATCTTATTGCAGTTTTGGTTTATTATTTTCGGTGTATTATTTTTTAAGAGGTATATGTTCTTTCTCTTTTTCAATTTTAATTTTTTATAATGAAATAAGGAAAAAAATAGGTATTTTAAGAAGTAAAAAAAAATTATTTATTTGTCATTTCTCGATTTATTGATTTTATTAGCAACAAATTTGACACCAATAGTATCCAAGCTGAGAGTGAAAACATAAGTAGCCATTCCCAAAAAGGCGCCCATTGCCATAATGGCAAAAAAGTCCAAAATGCATCAGTATACCAAAGATAAGGTACAGTATAAAAGAAGATAAAAAAGGTAGGAGTCAAGATCCATGTATTTATTGCTAATAATACTCGTGTTGTAATTGTCTGCTTCATTCCAATTTGCTTTTCTAAGATATCTGGAAATATTATAAATTGTGATGCAACTAGAATTCCGCTAACCATAAAAAAGATAAAAGCAAAATCTGCAACAATATCATGCCAGAAATAATTAGGAAAAGGCGGTCCAATAATACTATCCAATTTTTCACCAACATCTTCGGAGATTACTCCAGTCAGAAATAATCCACACATAGCAATTAGCATACAGAATAAGGTTAAATTACCTAATAATTTTCTTAATTTTTTCGACTTATCCCCTATCAATACTTTTCTCAAGTAGAATGAGACGGGAACCATTAATATAGAGGTTTGCATCATTCCAAAATCAATAATTATAGGCATTGGAGTTAAGTCAAGATTGCCTAAATCGCTAATATAATTGATTAATATATTAAATCCAGCAGGATCGGAAGGAGGACCTGCAGGATCTAATTGCCCAATTAGAATTGCTAGTACTACACTTGAAATCCAAACAATTGTCGCACTGATACATGAAAATTTCACGACTTTAGGATGAGTTAACAATTTATAAAAATTATTTACTTTATCTTTAATTCCCATAATAAATCTTTCACATCCTCATAATTATAAAATAGAGTTCTTTATTTCTACTTTTTTACTACTTATATTTATAAGTATATACTAAACTATAATTTTGACGAGACAAAAAAGTAAACTACCCATAAAATTAACTTTTTGGCATAGTTTCTTTACTTTTTTCTATTTTAATTAAAAGTTTCCCCACAGCTTTATGGCTTGTAAGTTGTAGCCATGCTAATAACCACCACCATCTGGGTACGAATACTTCCCTTTTATATTTAAGGGAAGCTTTCATTACTGTTTTTGCAACATCTTTAACATCTACAAATTTATATAAAATGCCACGTTTTTGATATTTCTCAACCCACTCATTCATTTCAGTAGTAGATTCCCAGAATTTTGTTTTTACCGGAGCGGGGCAGATTGTTATTACTTGAATATTTTGGTTTAGCATTTTATACTCTAATCGAATAGAATTTGCTAAGCCTATAATTGCGAATTTACTCATTGAATAAGCAGCCATATTAGGAATCCCCGTTTTTCCTGCCGAACTTGAAGTAAATATGAGTTGCCCTTCTTTTCGATCGGGAAATTTTTTAGTTGGAGCAGGACGTCCAATATATGGTAACGCTGCTTGAAGTACTAACCACATACCATCAACATTTATAGACATAATCTTTCGATATTCTTCAAATGTCCCACCATTAGTAATCGAACAAGTGGTTCCTATACCCGCATTATTATATAAAATATCAATATATTGCTCCTTTTCTCCAATATTCTTAATTACTTTTTCAATTTGATCTCGATTTGTAACATCAAAATCATAGGTTTCAACATTTTCTGCTCCCAAATCTAGCAATTTATCTTTTAAATTATCTAAAGCTACATTAGGAAGATCTAGTAGGTACATTCTCATACCTAATGGAGCAAATCTGCGGCATACTGCTCTTCCAATATCACCACTAGCTCCCGTAATTACAAATACTTTTCCTTTATACCATTTTTTTTTCATAAATATCACATTAAAGGTTAATAAAGATTAAAAATCATAAATTTTTAATTTTAGAGTTGGTAGTATTTTCCTTAAACTTTTTTCTGTTGTATGAAATGTAATTTTTCTATTTAAAGATAAGGCAATAGCATAACAATCATTATAGGATAATTCTGCCCGATGCTGACATTTTAATATACCGGCTTTAAAAATAAGTGATTGATTTAAATTCACAATTCTTATTGGATATGTTTTAAGAAATGTTGCGATCGTTGTTTCTGCGTTTACTTTTCCTTTCAATTTACATATGTGGTAAAATGCCTCAACAATTATAGGGGAAAGAACATATGCTTCAATTTTTCCAGCCCTAATTGAATTCATAAAATGTAAAATACTATTAGGGGGCTCTTTAGAA
>CAYNEU010000154.1:0-2957 GCA_964396275.1 uncultured archaeon
GATAAAATATTTAATTAATTATCTATAAATACAAGATCATATTCTTAAATTAATTTGGATGGAACTATAGATTTAATTTAATTAAAACCTAGAATTCTTTTTATATATGTTAGTTTAAAAGTTATTTATTAAATTTATAATATTTAAAAGAGAGATTAAAAAATGACTCAATCAAAAGAAATGAGTGATACTAATTTACTTCTTAGAACACCTCATAAAGAAGTAAAATATTGGGCATGGGCATTAGGAGGACCTGTTGGATTGATAATGACGAATTTGTGGGGTAGGATCCAATATTTTTCGGCTCATATCTTATTAATTCCTCAGATTACTATTTTTATGATATATCTTATTTACTCTACAGTTGATGCATTTAATGATCCAATATTAGGTTATTTTGCTGATCGCTCAACTAGATTTACTAAGAAATATGGAAAACGATTTCCTTGGATATTTTTAGGTCGAATTTTTCAACCAATATTTTTGATTTTTTGTTTTATTCCAATTTCTGATGTCTTACATGTTCCAGGTAATTTAACACTCTCAATTGTTTGGTTAATCGTAATGATGTGCATTTTTGAGACATTTGGAACGATATCTGAGATAAATCAATCCGCCCTGTTTCCCGATTTATTCAGAACTCAAAACGAACGCAGTAAGAGTATAAGAGCAAGTCAGATTATAAGCATTATTTACCAGGTTATTATCCCTGCAATTATTATTCCCATAATTTTGGGAAGATTGGGTGGTCTGGATGATCCCGATGCGTATTTAGGAACCGTAATAATATGTACAATTTTATTTTACATAATGTTAATTCCATTCTCTTATGGTGTTTATGAAAATAAAGAGATTCGAGCATTTAGAGTGCAATTAGACCAAGCAAAGAAAAGCTATTCTTCAATTAAAGAAAGTCTGATTAAAATTTTCACGGATAGAAATTGGATGGCATATGTTATTATGTTCACATTGTACTCAATCGCTGGAATCTGCTTTTTAAACGGATTACCCTTTTTCTTCTTTGACGGACTTGGTTATGAAGTAGATTCTATTAAGGCGATACTTCCACAATTAATAGTTCTAATAATGACTTTTGTGGGATCTTTACTTTTTATACCTTTAGTAAAGAAGTATGGAGCTAGAAAGATGGGGATCTTAAGTTTAGTTTTATTTAGTTTGTTTTTCCTATTGCTATTCTCTATAATTATATTACCAGTTGCTTTCTTGAATTATTTTTGCATCTTTGGAGGGCTTAGTTATGGTGGTGTAATTGTTACTGGAATTTATATAGGTGCTGAAGCAATTGATAATGCGGTGATTAAATCGGGTAAACGAGAAGAAGGTTCTTATTATGGAATCTTAAGGATCTTTACAGCTTATTCCTATGCACTTCAAACCTTAATTTTTGCGATAGTATCGCTCTTTACAGGTTTTGCGTCTGGCAATCCGAGTACGTATACTATAAAGGCATATATAGGATTACTAATTCAAATTAGTTTAATTCCATTCTTTATAATGCTCATAGGAATGATTATATTCACTCTGATGTATACTATAAAGAAGGAAAACGCGCTTATAAATACAGAAAAACTACAAGAACTTGGATTATAAATTAATATTTTATTTTGAATTTAATAAAATCGGATTAATGAAATAATGATTTCCTATGTCCATAAAACAACAGAATAAAAGATACATTATCGATAATTTTCGAGCAAAATGCTTAGAAAACAATCCACTTAATAGTCCAGTAAATCGTGATTTACGCATTTATTTACCCCCAAATTATTTCGATTCAAGAGATCCAAGATATCCAGTACTTTATTTTTTACATGGATACGGTGGAAATAATCATAATTGGACAATCACATCTCTTAATGAGAATGAAAGAGTTATTCCATTAGATCGCATTCCAAAAAAGATATTGGATAAAATTGATTTAGATAAATTAATTACTTATGAGAAAATAGATGAACTAATTGAAAGTGGAGAATTGAAACCGTTCATATTAGTTCAACCTGATGCTAGTCTTCATATTCCTAATATCCACAATACTAAAAATTTACGTGGTGAGCCTGCTACAAAAGGTAGTTTTTACATTAATTCTCCCTTCTCAGGATATTACAAGGATTATATTGCACGGGACGTTTTGGAATATATAGATTTCTCTTACAAGACGATTCCTGATAAAGACCATCGTGCTGTATTAGGTGGTTCTATGGGGGGTGCTGGAGCATTAAGATTATGTCTTTCTTACCCCGAAAAGTTTATTGCTGCTGTGGCATTAAGTCCGGGGAATATAGTTCCCGAATTAATAGATTGGCAACTTATTGTCCCTCTAAATAAGCTACTCTTTGGTGAGAAAATCTCAAAAAAAATGGGTGAGAAAACATGGGGAGACATTTTAGACACCTGTGACCTTATTTTTTCAAAAGAAAATCCTTTGTTACCCTCAATTAAGCGTGATGAAAACGGGAAAATAATTAACTTAAACCAGGATTCGCTTAATAACTGGATGAGGTATAATATAAACCATTTGATTAAAAAACGTCCAGAAACATTAAAAAAAGTTCATTTAATGATTAATTGTGCTCGAAAGGATGAAATGGGTTCAGCAATTGCAACAATGCAAATTCATGAAACATTAAATGAATTCAAAATACCACATCAATATGAACTTTATGATAACCCTAAAATAAGCTTAAGTCCACATATTTTAGGGATTGCATATCATATACTTCCAGCAATAAAATTTTGTCTTGAATTTATTAATTGAGTTAAGATTTTTCGATAAAATCTTTTCAAAAATCAAAAAAATTAATAACTGTTAAACTAAATATGAGTGATTATCATGAAAATGACAGAAGAACATAGAAAGTTACTTTTTGGTTTGTATCCTCCTAAATCTTTTGCTAATGGTAAATTCCATAAAATTAGTGCTTTTTCAAACGTGGGAG
>CAYNEU010000155.1:0-2988 GCA_964396275.1 uncultured archaeon
GTCATGTCATAAAGTTCTTCCAATAAAATTCTTTTGTCTTCCACTCTGAAATTAGCATCTAAAATATATTTCCCAACATGTTCTTTAATTTCTTCTTTTAATTCCGGAGGATATGTATAATTTGAGGTTATATCAGGTGTAATGAACCCAGATACAAGGCAACCATTTATTGGTTGAACTGGATAAGTCGGAGGTAAACCTAAGACGCAGGATTTTAAACCTTTTTGAGCAATTATATCCCATACTTTAGGTTCTTTGATATTATAGGACGTAGCAATCCAAAAATCATCATATGAATTCTCTTTTCTATGCCTAAATCCATATAATCCTAATGTACCCGCTTTCTTTCCAGTAGACATAACCATCCACGCTGGAATTGTAATTGGTGGATCACAAGATCTCAATTTTCCATAGACTCCATGCTCTACCATTTTTTTTATATTAGGGCAATCATCTAAGAAATCTTCGAATAAAGTTTTAGGTGTCGCGCAATCCAATCCTATAATAACTAATTTCTTTTGGTTTATGTTCATTATTCACTATAGTTCTTAGCTTTTTATAAAAAAATTGAAATATCATTTATGTTACAAAAGGATTTTCATACTCTAAAATAACTTTTGCTACTTCCGGACGCATAACCTCTGGATCTGGAGGCTTTCCCGATTGCAATGCTGCTCTTATTTCTCTTCCAGCAAAGTAATTATGCATTTCTGGGGGATGAGGACAAATTTTATCATTAACCACCGCATTACACTTGCTACATTTTGAAAATGATCTAAATTTAATTGGTTCAATTCCTAAATCAGGGAAATTATCGAAGATTTTATGGGCATCATATGGACCATAAAAATCTCCAACCCCAGCATGATCTCGGCCAATAATAATATGATCACATCCATAATTCTTTCTAGCAATAGCATGAAAAATAGCTTCTTTTGGGCCAGCATATCTCATTTCAGTTTCAAAAGTACTTAAGACAACTCTGTCTTTAGGATAATATTCATTAATTAATACTTGATAGGATTTTATTATTACTTCATCTAAGAAATCACCGACTTTCTTCTTACCAATTACCGGATTAATAAACAGGCCGTCAACATACGTTAGACCCGCTTTTTGTACATACTCATGACCAAGATGGGGTGGATTTCTCGTTTGAAAAGCAACTACTCTATCCCACTTCTTTTGTTTAAATAATACCCTAGTTTCTATGGGCTTGAGATCCAATTCTGGAAATACTGCTTTAGGTTCATTAATCAAAAATATTTCTCCACCAATTAACTTTTCTTTCATCTCAAAAACAGAATCAACACCAGGATGATCTCTATTTAGAGTACCATATACCTTTTGCGCAAATTCTCTCTTATCATAACTATAAATATCCTCTATATCCATAAGTGCGATTGGTTTTTCTGTCAGATCTGTTAATATAACCCTATCATCAACATTAAAGGATTGTGCTTTTATTTTTGGAACATCTAGTACAATTGGAAAAGGCCAAGCAACATTATTTTCTAAATACATATGTTCTAAAACATATCTATAATTGTTTTCATTCATAAATCCTTCTAATGGGCTAAAAACTCCAAATCCGATGTTCTTTATCACTTTTATGGTTTGAGGATTAACTTGAATTGTTTCAAATTCATCAATTTGCCTTAATATTCTCTCTTTTTCTACTTTTGGTAAATCTTTATTAATTAGACTACCACCATGTGGTTGTATCATCGTATATTCCTCTATATATTGTTAAAAATTTAATTGAATATAATTGAATTTCCTAATCTATATATCCCAAATCTCTTAATCGCTGTTTTACTTTTTCTTCTTCTTCTTTTGTAAAGGCTTGTTTAGATCGCTCTTCTGATTCAATTGAAGATAACACTTGTCTTAAAACATATGTGACATAGCTAGATACTGAAGAAAATCCAGTACCCTTCATACGCTCTTTTATTTTTTCAACTAGAGGTTTTGGAATCGAAACTGTGGTATATTCAACTTTATGTTCTTCTTCATTCATATTAAGCAAACTTTCGATTTAATTATAATCAATTATATTTAATTAATTTTAATTAAAAAAGATAATGATTTGAATCAAAAAAAAAACTTTAATCATTAAAAAGCCCCTTAACTAAATTTCTTTTTGTCGTTAAATATGGATAAAACAGATTCCAATTTAGTAGTATAAACCCAAAACTCCATAGGTACATAGTCAGGGTAAGGATAGTAACCCAAATTTAATTTAATTGATCTTTTTCTTCTTTTTATATGTTCCTCTACGAGTTTCTTAATAGATTGTGGTTTTCCACTACAACAATTAATAATACCAAGTATTTCATCTTGTAATGATATCTTTATAATATATTCAGCAACTTTCTCAACTGGTAAATAATCTCTTAATTGTTCTCCACCAGACATATTAAAGCTTTCTTCATTATTATCCAAAGCTTTATCTAATTGGGGGATTATTGATTTAGGAGACTGTCCTTTTCCATACATATAAAAAAGTCTTATCCAGTGAAACTTAAAATCATGTATTTTTGCTAATTCTTGAATAAACTTTCTAAGTGTGTCTTTAGCTAGAGGATATGCTATAATTGGATTTGTTTCCATATCTTCAGATAGACTACCTTTTTTTTTTCCATATTCAAAACATGTTCCCGTTACACTCAGACGCTGTAAACCATGTGAAATCATATTTTTTAAGAACTGATAATCATTAAATAAATTTCTTTCAAAATGGTATAACTCTTTAAAATTCGGAAGCCCTTGCCAAGCTAAATGAATTAACAAATCGGGATTTTGAAAAAATTTAAAATAATTATCTTTTTTTTCATATAAATCGCAAGGGATAAATGTTACATTTGAATACCAAGGGAATTTTTTATTGTTCTCTTGCTCTAGCGCACTAGCTATTATTTCATGTTCCTTCAATTCTGACAATTGCTCTATAACATGATTACCAATAAAACCTGTTGCACCAGTTAC
>CAYNEU010000156.1:0-2427 GCA_964396275.1 uncultured archaeon
CAATTTGCAATTTTGACATGTGTATTTGGGGTAATGATTAAATAATTATCTCCAAGCCTTCCCATACTACCACCATTTTCTCGTAGGAACGACTTTAAATCCTCTATTCGTCTTTTAAGCTCTGAAACATCCACATTTTCAAGGACTTCTTTTGCATTAATAATTAATATTTTTCTTTTTAGTAATTGGTTCTTTATATCTTCTAATTGGTTAAGATTTGTGAAATCATATTTTCTTATTATAAAATTTTGAAGCAATGAAGAATATTCTTTAGAAAAACCCATTGTTTCTTGTGGGGAGCCTAATAGCTCACTATCTTCCTTTTTTCCCCAAAGTTTACCCATATATCTAACCTCAATATTTTTTCCAGAAATGGTCTAAAATTCTTTTATATTCAGTGTATTAATAATCTCTAATAAACATAAATAGAAGAAATATCCCGATATCTATCTAAATAATACATAGAAAATATTGTAGATTGGGAAAAGTTTTTATTTGTATATTTACCAATGTTTTAAATATGGATCTTATTAAAAATGATTTTATCGAGTTTATTAAACAGAGAAAAAGCACTAGGAACTTCATCTATCACAAAATTGATAAAGAAACGATTTTAAATATATTGGAAGGCGCTCGATGGGCACCTTCTGGGAATAATAGTCAACCTTGGCGAGTTTGTATAGTTATTCATCCTACTGTTAAAAGAATGCTTTCGGAACTCACTAAGTATGGAGGTATTATCGAAGATGCTTATGTTAATTTAGTGATATTCTTAGATCTTGAAAGAGGATATGATAGAGTAAAAGATATTCAAGGTATTGGAGCATTCATGGAAAATCTTCTGTTGGGGATTCATGCACAAGAGGATATAGGGGGTGCATGGATCGGAGAAATTTTAAATCGAAAAGAAGAAGTTAATGAGATTTTTAAATTTCCAATAGACAAGTTTGAGTTAATGGGTATCATTGCTATTGGGCATATTGACGAAGCTCGAGAAAAAGTACGTGCAAAAGAAAGAGAGAGACGTCCATTAGACGAGTTTGTTGAATGGTATTAATTAATCGTTTAATACAGAATTTTCTTTTTTCTTCCTTAATTTTTTATCTTCGATAGGTTCGACAAGATAGGGATTGAGGAGTTTCATTCCTATAATAAAGAAAGAAATTAATGACCATTCGACAATAATTGAAATGATAAAAGGTGCTTGATGACTTATAGTTTCCCATGCGATCCCTCCTAATAGAGGACCTATTATCATTCCTATTGATTCAAAGAGAGTAATCATCCCGAATATCTTTCCTCGGTGCTTAATTGAGACACGACTGAGGAAATTAATGAAAATAAAGCTAGTTGTTAACATAATGGTCTGGTCGATAATAAGTAAAATAGAAAAAACCCATAAATTACCTGAATTAATAATGAGCCATGTAACCACACCTCCAAAAAAACTTGCTATAACAACAGTTAAATATGTGTTAAGTTTGTCAGCTAATGTTCCTAATTTAGGTGCGATTAAAGCCCCGATTAATGCAGTAGGTAAATAAAACCACGCCACTAATTCTGCATTACTATTTATATTTGCAAGTACATATGTTTGAATATAAGGCCGATATAATCCAGAATTAATTGCGGTTAAAAAAAACCCAGAGAACAATATAATAATTCCTAGAAAATAGAACAAACTTGGTGTTTTTTTTGAAGTCTCATCTGAAGTTTCTAATTCAGATTCGACTGTTTTGTTATTCTCTATGTCTGGGTATTCAAACCTTTTATTCTCGTCTACTTTCCTTGAGAATTGAATTCCTGCGTAAACATTTGAGATTCCGAATATAGGAATTGCTCCATATATTAAAAAAGCATTATTCGGAATAAAATAATTCGATAAACTAAAAATTGTAAATCCTATAACCGTACCAAGAACCATTCCAATCCCTAAGGCAAGTCTTCTCTTTCCAAAAGCTGAAGATCGATGATATTTTGAAGATTTTTCAGAAATTATAGTATCTAAAGGATTCCAAAAAATTTGAGCACCCACACCTAAAAGAAATGCACTTATATACATTCCTATTATTGACTGTAAGATTATAGAAGCATAGAGAACAAAATAAGATAAACCTCTCCCAAACGCCCCTATCATGACTAAAACTCGCTTTGAAAAACGATCGGTTAAATATCCAATGAAACTTGAACTGATTAAACCTCCAAACGTGATAGCTGAAAAGAATAATCCTACATTAGGAGCAGGATATCCTAAGACAAAATAAATATAGTAATTCATTATATATTCTATAAAAAAAAAACCAAGTGAATTCCACACAACAATAAATATAACTGAATTGAAATCTGAAGTGAATTTATGATGCTCAGGTACTGATTGCCTTCTTCCATTCTTTAAAGTTAATCGCATAATATCAATTAGGAAAAAAA
>CAYNEU010000157.1:0-6340 GCA_964396275.1 uncultured archaeon
CAATTTGTTGAATAATTTATATAATGTATAGCTAAAAAATTTTTTGACCAAAAAAATAATAAAATATGCTTATTTTTAATAATTACTAAACTATAGAGATGTTGATAAAAATTGAAGTCTGGATATAGTTATGTGAAAGAAACATTTGAGAAACATGAAAAAGGATATCAAACACCACACTGGTATCGCGGAATTGAATATCGAAAAGGTAGATCAATACAAAGAGTTGAAAAACCAACAAATCTTTCTCGAGCAAGAACTTTAGGTTATAAAGCAAAACAGGGATACATAATAGTTCGAGCAAGAATAAGGAAAGGAGGCATGCATAAAACTCGCCCAAAACGAGGAAGAAAACCAAGAGCTATGGGTGTTTCTAGATATACTACAGGGAAGAATCTTCAATGGATTGCTGAGGAACGAGTTCAGAGAAAGTATCCAAACATGCAAGTACTAAATAGTTATAAGATTTATGCTGATGGGAAACATTGGTATTATGAGACAATTTTAGTAGATCCTAATCATCCAGTTATTAAATCAGATCCCAAAATAAAATGGATCGCTGAACCACAACATACAAAGAGAGTAACTCGTGGTCTTACATCTGCAGGAAAAAGAGCTCGAGGCCTTCATAAGAAAGGTTGGGGATCAGAAAAAACACGACCAAGTATTAGAGCAAATAAAGGTCGAGGTAAATAAACTTTTATTATTTTATCAAGGCTTTTTAGAATTTTGGATAATATTATAACTTATTTATACTAATCGTCATTCCACCATCGAGGATTATATTTTGACCCGTAATGTAATCTGCCACCGGTGAAGCTAAGAATAATGCAACATCAGCTACCCATTTAGCTTCACCAATTTTATCTATAGGTATTTTTACACCTCTGGTTTTTAAAAAATCTCTGATAAGTTTAGGATCATTATTATAAATAGGTGTTAAAAATACTCCTGGCGAAATTGCATTAACTGTAATATTGTTGGAGCCTAATTCAAGAGCCCATAATCTAGTAAACGCTAATAAGCCAGCTTTACTTGCACTATAAACCCCAAGATATGGATTAGTCCCATTCGACGTTCCTGCACAAGAAGCAATGTTAATTATTTTTCCCGCGATTGGTGTAAATTGCTTTTGTCTTCTCATTTGTTTAAAAAAAGCTTTCGTAACGTTCCAAGCTCCTTTTAAATTGACAGCCATGACTTTGTCATAAATTTCCTCTTTTACTTTTAAAGAAGTATATAATCCACCATCAATTCCGGCATTATTTACTAATAAAAAGAGGTTATCGAATTTTTCAAATACATGCTCAACCATTTGTTTTACTTGTCCAGAATCCGAAATATCAGCTTTTACTATAAGAACCTCAACATCATATTCTTTACGGATAATATCTCGTGTTTGTTCTAAACCTTCTTTATTAATATCATTAATAACTAAATTTGCTCCTTTCCTTGCAAACGCTTTTGCCATTTCTCTTCCAAATCCACCACCACCAGCTCCAGTTATTAAAGCGACTTTTCCTTTCAAAAAATCTTCTTCTGACATATTATTTCACTTTTAATTAGATTTTATTTTCCAAATAAACCTTTATTTTTTTTATATTGAGCTAATAATCTCATCGGAGGAGGTGTTTCAAAAGCAATACTTACATCAATCACTGCCGGTTTTTTAGATTCAATTGCTCTTTGTAAGGCAGGTTTAATATCTTCAGGATTTTCTACTTTTTCTCCGTAACATCCAAAACCTCTGGCAATTTCAGAGTAATCAATTGAAGGTAGATCGACATCACAGTATCTTTTGTTAAATCCTTTTTTTTGATTGCTTTTAATCATTCCCCAGGCACAATTATTAGCAATAACAACAATTATAGGTAAATTTAGCCTTACTGCCGTCTCTAATTCTTGTACATTAAATAAAAAACTTCCATCACCATTTAAACAAACAACAAGTTTATCTGGTTTTGCCATTTTAACTCCAATAGCATATGGAATACCCACACCCAAATGTCCCATAGATATTGGGAAAAATGTAGATCTTGGAAGACGAGATTTTAGATTTATAAATTTATATGAGAATACAACAATATCTCCACCATCAAGTACTATTTGTGTATCCTCAGGTATATAATCGAAAACTTCATAAACAAGGCGTTCAGGTTTCATTGGTAATTTCTGGTATTCAAGAATTTTTAAATTTATATCTAACTGATTTTTGCAAAGCTCTTGTAAATACGTGTTCCATTCTGACCATTCAGTTATTTTTTCTTTTGGCATGGATTTTTCCATTTCATTTAATAATTGGTTAATTACAGCTTTACAATCACCGATGATACCTACTTCAATTGGTCTATTTTTACCAATTTCATTGGGATCAATATCAACTTGAATAAGTTTTTGATTTTGATTCCACATTGGGGATGCACCATAAAATATTGAATAATCCCATTTACACCCAAATGATAACACAACATCTGCTTCTGTAGCTGCTGTCCTATATGCATTATTTATTAGATAAGAATCTAAAAAATTCTTTTTATCTCTTCCAATTGAACCAATACCATTAATTGTAGTACTTATTGGTATCATATATGTCTCTGATAAAGTTTTTATCTCTTCTGAAGCTTCAGAAGCAATTACTCCACCACCAGCAACCATAAGAGGTTTTTTAGCGTTTTTTAATATTTTAATTGTTTTTTCAATATCTGCTAAAGAAGCATTAGGTCGACTTAATGCTCTATAATTTTCTGGATCTAAAATCTTTTTAATATCCGCTTCTGTTGCTTTTCTCACTAATGCAGTTTCCCTGAATTCTAAATATACTGGACCTCTTCTTCCTGATAAAGCAGTTTTTATCGCTTTTTGAATAGCATGTGGAATTTCCCCTGGTTCTTCAACTTGTATTTGTGCTTTTGTTATTGGTTTCATTAATGCTATTTGATCAATTCCTCCTTGTAATATACCTGTATCTTCGAACATACGCCCTATTTGTGCCCCAATTATAAGCATAGGAATTGAATCTGAGTTAGCTGCTGCTACAGCAGGCACAAGATGAGTTACTCCTGGACCAACTGTACCAAGACAAACTCCGATTTCTCCTGTAGCCCTCGCCCAAGCATCTGCCATATGCCCTCCCGCTTGTTCATGTCTTACCATTACAGTCTCTATACCTTCTTCTCTTCCCCACCGCTCAATAGCATCAAAAATTCTTAATAATTCACCACCAACAATACCAAATATCTTAGTAACTCCTTCCTTTAAAAGACATTTAACGACTAAATCTCCACCATCTAATTCTTGCTTTGACATATCTAGACCTATTACAAATACAAAATAAAGTTTTTCATAAAAAGAAATTTAACAAATAAATCCAATTCAGAGAGCAATCAATTCAAGATAATAACCAAAAACTTCTTGAGTATCTAAATAATAAAATCTAACTTTTCCAACCTTTCCCGACTGAATTACATCTATTTTGTATTTATTCTTAAAATGTATAATGAGACTTTCAGCATTTTTAGTATATACACCTAAGTGATGTAATCCCACTTTTCCTTCTTTAAGAAATTCTGAATATAAATGATCCCCAGTGGATTCCAATAATTCAATAATTTCAAACTGTTTACCACTAAAGTTTTGCATTATCTTTTTCATTTTAAATTCTACTTCCTTTCCTCTATAATTTACAGTGCTGGTTTGTTCAACAATATTAATCTTTCCCTTAAAATCTAGTAATGCTTCATAGAATTCTGCAGCTTTTTCAATATCTTTGACAATGATACCAATTTGATCAAAATTTGATAATTTTAATTCTGTCATTCTTAATGTACTGAATTTTATTTTACTCTTTTTGCAAAGTGTAATTTACTAACTGGCTTTTTTAGAGGAAAATCCCCTTTTAAAATCATCGATTTTAAATTTTCTGCTAATTTTATTGCTCCATGTCTATCCGATTGTCTTAAAACAATTGGGACGTAATTACCTTCGAAATTAACTCTTTTTAGATCTAATTCAAATGCTTCTGGACATAAATGAGTGCAAGTACCGCAATTAAAACAACGAGATCGATCAATAGCAGAGATCATGCCCTCTTTTATAATAAATGCATCAGTTGGGCATTTATCAATAGCTTTACATTCTTCACAATTTTTACACGCATCAGGATTAAATTTCATCATAAAATTATTATCCCAGACATCACCATAAGTCATTTCTCCTACCTTTTCACGCCCTACAAGACTTAAAATCGTTAATTTAACAAATTTATCAGATTTCACTATATTATTGAATATTTTTTCATTTAGTATAGGAATAGGAAGGGCTATACTACAGATAGGTTCTAATCCATAAGAAGTTTTGAAAGCACCCATATACTCTTGCTTCATTCCTTCAAATGGAGCAATAGTCATCATATTAGGCTTTTCGATATAATTACGGGTTCCAGGCCCTATTAGATGTCCAATAGTTCCATTTACAAGAACAGGAGATCCAACACCAAATGATTCGAAATTAGGATCGTTTTGAAAAGGATTAAGTGCACCACACCCCGAAAAAGTTATCTCTGTTTTATTAGGTGAAAAAGGTAGACACGAGAAAATAGTGTTAACTTGATATGTTTCACAGTTAATCATTGCGTTATAGTTTTTAATAGCTTGTCTAGTGCCTGCTAATTTTGCAAATTGCATATCTTCTAATTTCATTTGTTTTTCAATAGTCTCACCTTCAGCACTCATAGCTACGATTGTTACCGATTTTCCTTCAACCATTTCCCTAAAAAGAGAACCACCACAATAATTATCAATGGTTTTACTTTGAGTAGTGCCATAAATAATCAGATCTACAATACCTAAATATTCATTTGGGCATGGTCCAGGAAAAGTGGGTATTCCGTTTATATCAACTTCGGTAAACTTTCTCAATGTTTTAGGTGGTGAAAGGCGAAAAGAGAAGATGCCCATAATTCCACTCATAAGTCCTTTGGTTGCAGTTGTAACAACATCTACATCTTCAAAATTAACCTTCTTGCCTTCATTAATCCGATCTAACAATTCTTGAACGGTTAATATGACTGCCGAACCATCTTCGATCTTTTTTCTGATTTCTGAAAGTTTTCTTTTTTTAACCAATAGAAATCATCACTTAATTTCAAAAACTATCAATTTAAATATTTATTTATAATAAAATTTTTTTATTTATACCATTCTTAACATAATTATAAAGAGTCAAGCAGTTCTTTTGAGGTTGTAGTAAATTTGTCATATTTTGAATCAAGATTGCTAGTAGATTTCAATGATTTTAACGATGTTCTAAAAAAGTTAAAATTATGTGAAGAATTAGGAATAAAAAATGTAATTATTGAACCAATAAATAAGTTTAGTACAATATCCTTAGAAAATAAGAAGAGTATAGAAAGAGAGACGAATTTAAATACTTTTTACCGAATTAATTTAAGGTTTGATAATCTAAAAAGCTTTAAAAGAAGAATTCAAGCTTTTTATAATTTTTCTGATATTCTTTCAATTGAATCTTTAAGTAAAGAAGTGCAATTACACGCCGCAAGAGATTCAAGAGTAGATATAGTTTCGTTTTCAAATCCCGACATAATGAAGACACTTACTCCAGGAGTTATTTCACTGACAAAACAAAATAAATCATTTTTAGAATTTTCAATGGCTCCAATTATGGTGCGAAATAAAATAAATCAATCAAAAAATTTCAGAAACTTATATAGAACCATCCAGTTAACACTAAAATTAAAAGGTAATTTTATTATAAGTGGAAATTTTAATAATATATATGATTTTAGACATCCAAGAGCTTTAATAAGTATTTGTAATTCTCTTTTAGGAATTCCTTTAGATAGAGCTAAAAAAATTTTTAATGTTAATCCTATATTATTATTAGAAAAATCTAAAAAACGAAATTTGAATGATATTAAACCGGAAGTGAGAATAATTAGAGAGGGGGATTTACAATAGTTAGAAAAGAAAGGCAAAGATATATCTTCTTTAAAATTATTACAGAAAGTAAAACAGATATCACTCAAAATTCTCTAGTAAAATCAATTTGGCAATCAATCTGGCGATATTTTGGATTGAAAGAAGCTAATAAAATTGGGTTATGGTTAATAGAACTTAACCTAGAAGAAAACTATGGAATTATAAGATGCACTCACCAAACAAAAGAAATATTAATTTCATCTTTAAGCCTCGTGCAAGAAATTAATGGGATCAGAGTGATATTGGTCCCTAAAAAAACTTCAGGGACAATAAGAACGATAAAAAACCGAATAAATATAATATAATAGAAACAAATGAAAAAAACATATCTTAATGAACGATGA
>CAYNEU010000158.1:0-5688 GCA_964396275.1 uncultured archaeon
CGAGCTCTAGCATTAGCAATTAACTATACATATATCTATGAAGAAATTCAAGCTGGGTATGCTGTTGAAGGAACTACCGCAGTTCCTCGAGCTATGCCAGGACATAATGCATCAGTTGTACAAGCTAGTGGTAATGGTCTCACATGGGAAGCAAATGTCGTAAAAGCAAGACAGCTTTTGAAAGATAACTATCTTGATATTATTGCTCGTAGCGGGATCGATATTTCTGGATTTGATGTTAATGTTCCTGCTGATTGGATAGGTAAAGATATACTTAATAGACCCCTTGAAATAAACAGACACTTTGGAAGTACCACCAACCAACGAATGAATCAATTAATGGACAACAACTTTGACCTGATTGGAATTCAAACTGCAGAAACTATAAGAGAGTGGGGAGTTTATTTAGATACTGGTGAAAACACTCCTTGGGAAATGGATATTGGATATGTAGGATGGTGCCCAGATTATTTAAATCCATTCAATATGATTGATCCATTATTCAACTTAGCTTCTGGTTCATGCTTCTCACGAATTAACGATACTAGCACTGGAGGTTTAACTGAATTGATGGATGCGGCTGCAGCTGAAACTGATTTGCCTACTCAATTAAATTATTACATGAAGATCCAATCATTAATTTATGATATAAACCGCCCATTAAATCCAGCGAGTCACTGTCATATCTCAGGTTGGGTGTACTTAGTACAACAAACCCATAAAGTTGCATTAAAGGGAGTACAATACAACGTTATGACAATGGTTGAATTTAGCCACTGGTACAAGTAATAAAACGAAATAGCTATAAAAACAAACATATTTAAAAGATATTATAAAAATTTAATTAAAATTTTTTTTTTTAACTTTATTGTTAGTTGTAATACTATTTTATCAGTAAATCAGCATTATAATTTTGTCACTTTTTTGTCACTCTTAGACTAATTTTATTTGTTGTAATTTGTACATATTATTTTGATTTAAAATAAAAAAAAAGAGATTCTAGCATTAAATCTTAAAGATTTAATGTCTTTAAAAGCACGCTGTTCAGGTAGGTAGGCTAAAAAGTTCTTGCCTTCGTTTATTTCTTGAACCTCCACGGTCTTATCTGCCAACTTATAATCGACGGAATAAGTTGTTCCCTAATACATGATAATATCATTACTGGTGATTTTCCGCTTTTTTCACTTCGTAAAATAATGAATTATTGGGACAAGTCGAAAGTTATCATTCTAAATAAAATTAACTAAAGTCCCAAAAACCTAGTGTCTATTAAAATTTTTTGCCACCATTAAGATATGAAGTATTAAAATATATGGCTGTACTTGTCAAGATAACTTAATGATTTCTCAAATTGACCCAATATTTAATAAAGGATCAAATATAAATTATTTTATAATTTTTAATTTATATAATAATGTATAAATTAACTTACAAATTAGCTTGAGAATAAACGATGAAATTTTCGAAAATTCAACTCGGTCGACAAGGAAATTTTATATTAGGAATATTATTGCTTTACTTTGTATTTTTTGGATACATTGCTAATTCTTATCCAAGATTCTATAATCAAGCAATAAAGAAAACAGTTCAATCAGTGGTTGGGCAAAAGTTACTCTTTTTATATCAAATATTATTTAATCCGAGTACATTCTTGTCATTTATAATCCTTTTTGCTATTATGTTTTTTCTGGCATTTAGAGAATCATTTTACGAGTATGCAATTAGAAATAGTATCTGGTATGTTCCTGCAATAATTATAATATCATGGATTTGGTACTGGATTCTATATGGCTTTGACGCCTCTGTGTTTTATATCTATTTTATTCGAGTTGAAGGTTATATTACAATACTGACTTTATTATGTACAAATCTATTTGCCGCAATATTAGCTTCTTTAACAAATGAGAAGCGAAAATTGATGATAAGGCAAGAATTAGAAATATAATTAAAAATTTTAAGAGGTATAAATATGAGTTTAATAAAATATATAATTAGAAGAATTATTGTAATGATTCCTGTATTATTCGGAGTACTAACCATAACATTCATACTTTCTCGAATGATGCCTGGTGACCCTATTTCAGCTCGATTGGCAGCTGCTGGTGTACATAACGCACCACCGGAACTCGTCCACCAGTTGAAATGCCAACTTGGACTCTGTGATCCTATAATAGTCCAATATTTTCGATATATGGGTGACCTATTTACGGGGAATTGGGGTGTATCTGTATCAATTGTAAGAAATCAACCTGTTTGGGATCTAGTTATGACAAGATTACCTATAACAATAGATCTTACAATATTTTCTATAATTATCGCATCCTATCTAGGAACTAAAGCAGGAGTTATCTCAGCAATCCATAGGAATAAAACACCTGATACTATTGTGAGAGGTCTTGCCTTAGTAGGTGTAGCACTTCCCGTATTTTTTTTAGGAATGTTACTTCAATATACACTAGGTTATCAATTAAAATGGTTTGAACCAGTTGGTTTTTTAAGTGCTAAATATGAAGGGCCTGCAAAGATTACTGGTTTTATCTATATTGATGCACTTATATCAGGAGATTGGTATTATATTTCAGATTATATTTGGCACATGTTTCTCCCTGTATTTTGCTTATCATTTTTAATGTTGGCATCGATAACAAGACAAACACGTTCCAGCATGCTGGAAGTAATGGAACAAGATTTTGTAAGAACAGCTAGAGCAAAAGGCTGCAAAGAAAAAACAGTTATACATTCACACGCGTTAAAAAATGCCTTAATTCCTACTGTAACTGTTATTGGATTGAGTATTGCTGGTTTATTAAGTGGTGCTGTACTAACTGAAACCACCTTTGGTTTAAATGGAATGGGAAGTTTATTTATTGACGCTATTTTGCAAACAGATTATTGGGTCATAACAGCTGTAGTTTTTTTGGTAACAATTATTTTTATAACTGCAAATTTAATAACAGACGTTCTCTATGCAATTCTAGATCCAAGAATAAGATATACATAAAAATAAAAAAAAGGTGAAAAAAAAATGGAAAAACCTTATTTAGAATTAGAAGAGGAAATAGTAGTAGTGGAAGAGAAAGAAAAAATTCCAAAAAGCATCATTTCTTGGATTTTTAAGAATATTAAATTTCTTATCCTTCCAGGTTCTCGAATCGAAGAATTATCAGCTCGACAATTTGAATATGAAAAAAATATCAGTAAAAGAAGTCTATTACGAAGATTAAAGAATCCATTGACTGTTTTAGGTTTTAGTGTAATATTTTTTATTATTACTTTAGCTGTATACGCTCCATGGCTCTCTCCTCAAAGTTATGCAGATGCAATGCTCGTTCATTCTGGTTCATGGAATCCTCCATCTCCAGAATTTCCTTTAGGAAGAACGGCTATGGGGGGTGACGTATTATCAAGACTAATATGGGGTGCTAGAACTTCTCTAACAATCTCTTTACCATCGATTTCACTTAGTGTAACTGGTGGTATTTTATTTGGGATTATTGCTGCGTACTTTGGAGGATGGGTTGATTCTATAATAATGAGAATCTGTGATATCATGCTTGCATTTCCTTCATTAATACTTTCTTTAACCCTTATTTTTGTTTTTGGAGGATCTATTGAAATTATTTTGATGGTCTGGGGATTTTTGGGAATTCCTATTTAT
The DNA here is from genome assembly GCA_964396275.1 of uncultured archaeon. Lineage (GTDB taxonomy): Archaea > Asgardarchaeota > Lokiarchaeia > Sigyniarchaeales > SOKP01 > Loki-b32. Next base: position 3,659 of record CAYNEU010000158.1, read on the forward strand.
GCAAGACTGATTAGAGGTAATGTTTTACAAGCGCGTCAACTCCCGTATATAGAGGCGGCAAGAGTTTCAGGTGCAGGAAACTGGAGAATAATGTTTCGACATATACTGCCAAATGTAATACAGCCAATTATTGTGTTTTTTACTTTTGATATTGGATCTTATATCTTAGGTTTAGCAGGACTTTCATTTTTGGGTGTGAATCAATCTGTAATGATTGAATGGGGAAATGATATTAATGTAGCAAGAGCGAATCCCTATGAAGCACCATGGGCAGGATTGTGGCCTGGATTTATGATCTTCCTAACTGTATTAGGATTTATGTTAGTTGGGGATGGTATAAGAGATGCTTTAGATCCAAGATTGAAAAACTTATAATTAAATCATGCATTTTTTTTATTAATTTAAACTTAAACTATAGGAAAAAAAGACAATAATGGAAATTGCAGAAAATGAGAAAGAACCCGTAGTTCTTGCTGAAACTGAATCAAAACCTCCTAAAAAATTACTTGAAGTTAAAAATTTAAAAACATATTTTTATACTGAAGAGGGTATAGTCAAAGCTGTTGATGGTGTTTCTTTTGACATTTATGAAGATGAAGTTCTCGGTCTTGTTGGTGAAACAGGATGTGGTAAATCTGTTACAGCACTTTCAATTTTACGACTTGTAAGAGCACCAGGCAAGATTATTGATGGAAAAATTACCTTTAAAGGAAGGTACCTTTTAGAATTAACGGAGAATGAAATGCGAGCGTATCGTGGTAAAGAAATTACAATGATCTTTCAAGATCCTTTAAATTCTCTCAATCCTGTTTTTAATGTTGGTAAACAAATTTCAGAAGTCTTTATGTTACATCAAGAATCAGATATTAAACAAGAACTTGATAATCGTTTATTAGAAAGAAAAAAAAAGATAGATGAAAAAGCGGTTTTAAAAAAATTACTAGATAATGACGATGAGAGATTGTCGGAAGAAGAAAAGAAAGAAATTATATCTAAAATTGACAAACTTAAAAAAGAAGTATCTCATATCCCAAGATTGAGTGAAGTAGCAAATGAGTGGGTTGAAAAAATAATAACGGAGGTAGGGATTCCAGATGCAAAAGGAATACTAAAACGATATCCTCATGAATTAAGTGGTGGAATGAGACAACGTGTAATGATAGCTATGGCATTATCATGCAATCCAGCTCTTTTAATTGCTGATGAGCCAACTACCGCCTTAGATGTCACTATCCAAGCTCAAATTCTTGATTTAATGAAAGATCTGAAAACTAGATTTAAGACCTCAATTCTTATTATAACCCACGACTTGGGAATTATAGCTGAATTATGTAACAGAGTGGCAGTAATGTATAGTGGCAATATCGTTGAATATGCAACAGCAGAACGTTTATTCAAAAATCCACGCCACCCATATACAAAAGGATTGATTGGAGCGATTCCAAGTATAGAAAAAAAGAATCAAAAACTACAAACTATTCGAGGAATGGTCCCAAATCTCATTTATCCCCCATCTGGTTGTAGATTCCATCCCAGATGTGATAGTAGACTTGAAATTTGTGATAAAGTCAAGCCACAACTAAATGAAATCGCTGAACGATATTTTGTGGCATGCCATCTTTTTGATCCAAAATATAAAAATTCACCTAAATTTGATTGGATCGGAAAAGAAGGAGAAAAGATTTCTAAAGTATAGAATCTAATTAAACTAAAATATTGATAACAAAGTGTAAAGAAATGAATGTTCCAGATTTAAAAACTAAGGATTATAAATTGGAGAAATCAACAAATTTAAAAGAGAAAAAAGAAGTAATTATCAGAGTAAAGGATCTTAAAACATATTATCCGATTTTTGGTGGTTTATTCAAACGTAAAATTGGTGAAGTTAAAGCTGTTGATGGGGTTACTTTTAATTTTTATAGAAATGAGACTCTAGGATTGGTAGGAGAGAGTGGGTGTGGTAAAACAACAATTGGAAATACAATTTTAAACTTAGTACCAAATACAGCTGGAGAAATCTATTATGAAGA
>CAYNEU010000159.1:0-1714 GCA_964396275.1 uncultured archaeon
AGGATATTCAACATTATAATTTATAATACTACTTATTAAAATCCTCAAAAAAAATTCATACTGCTTTATAGATCCACATTAAGCCGAGTTAAGTTGATTACAATTGAGTTTATGCCTTAATGGCTCTAAATAATATCTAACATTTAATAAATATTAAATATTCTAATAGTATATGAACAACAGATTTCATTACGCCTCTTAATAATGCGTACCAGGGTGAGACTTTTTATTTGTCCATATCTTTCTTTTAACTAATTATTAGAAAAAAAATTTATATATAATTCTCAGAATCGGATTACTTAAGATAGGATTAAAAACATTTCTATAAATGAAACAAGTCCCCTCGAGGACTTGCTAATCGTGATCCACAATCCACTAATAATATACCAACATTAACATAATATTGTAAATAGCTTTTAAATTTTTACTAAATAATTCTCATGTTAAGTAGAAAAAATAAATTGAAAAATTTCTCGTCCTCCGCATAATTAAATCTGTACAGTAGATCTTCCAATAATCGGTAAGTTTATAGGGTACTCAAGGCTTGATATCACTTGATATATATCTGCATGTAAATAAAGATGATTTTAAAAGAGCTGAGAGTGTAATATAATTCAATAAAGATTTAAGTTTGTGAAATCTTATTATTCACATTTTTTAAAAATAGGCCAACCAATCCTAATCTCTCTTTTTCATTATTTTGTTTCTTCTCTCTTTCTTTTTTCTGATCAAATATTTCAGGAAAATAATCCTTTTCTACTTCATCTATAGATCTATATATTTTTTTATTCTTGTTATTTACCATTTGATTTCACTCCCTAAAATAATTATTAAAAAAACCTGGGTTTAAATCACTCTTGAAGTAATGTTTTCTCTTAATCCAAATAAAACCATCGCCTTTTGAAATTATAGCAACATCGATAGGCCCACCTACTGTTTCTTCTTCCATGGATATTTTTCTTTTAAAACAAGTAAGATTTATCAAAGTTTCTGCCATAATTGCAAGTTCATTTTTCGGTAAAGCTACTAAAACATTTATAATTGGGTCTACAAAATTACTTCTCCTATATGCTTTTAAATTACCTATATATTTTTCAGCTTCTTTACTTACAATCTTTTTTAACTTCTCACTAGATTCTTTTATCTCTTTTTTATCTTGGATCTTAATATTACTTATAATAATCCCAAATAATTTATTATATAATTCCCTAATATCATTTTCGATCATACTATTATATGATGGATTTACCCCTTCCATAAAAGTATAGACCATTTCTCTTTGAGCAAAAGCAGTAATTGAAGCTCTTAATTCATAGTTTATAGAGCTACTTCTATTATCTTCAGAGAAATTAAGACAATCTTCAATCAGTCCCACCATTAATAACGATACTTGTGACGGAAAAATCTCTTCTTCACCAAAACCTGCGATCACTATACCTGAATAATCAGGATAAAAATCTGGAATAAATTTTGTAAATAGGTCACCAATAGATTTTTTTATGAGTTCCTTTTGCTTCTTTGCTAATGGAAATTTTTCAAAAATTGAGTTAAAAATATTTTCTATTTGTTTCGAATACTTTTCTAAAAATCTAACAGGTTGACTTTTTGGTATGAATTTATTTCTTTTAAATTTTTTCCATAAATCATTCATACTTTTAATAATACTATCTGCTATATCAATTATTTGCTTATTTGAAATTTGTTTTTTTGCTTC
>CAYNEU010000160.1:0-1500 GCA_964396275.1 uncultured archaeon
TCTCGCACCCATTATAATTTTACTACAATTAGGGCAGATATTTACGTGTTTACTCTTTTTATTTTGACTGCTTTTAGATTTTATTTTTTTTTCTTCAATTTTTACCCTAATCGCAACTGCCATTGGATCTTCAGCGTGAATAATTTTCGGTTTGTTTTTAGCTTCTAATTCATGCATATATTCAATAATATTTTTTTTCTTAACTTTACTTAGTTCAGCAATTGTAGGAATTTTACCTGCTTTAACATTATGAACAAAATTTTCATCAAGTTTTAAGATATTAAAACAATTATGACACCGAAACACATGAGATATCCCAATATTAGAAGTTTCAGCCCATTGAGCCCAGCATACTTTATGGGCTATGGATTCACAAGAAGGACACTTTACAATATTTTTGTTATCTCTTCTAAAACAAATGGAACATGTTACCATATCATCAACGATTTCAGGTTCATCAGCTAAATTTATGTAAAAGGGTTGATTGTCAGGTAAAATCATTCGCAATCTTTGTTTAACGAATAAGGGTTCTGAGACGTATTTCTTTTCTGCTAGTGTTTTTAAAAGGGGATCTAGATCTCGGAGGTTCTCAATCTCGTAAAATTCACCATTGCTCAATTTAGCTAATTTCATTAGTTTCGGACTCACCTCTGAGTTTGGTGGTCCTAATCGTATTATGTCAATAAAGAAAGGCATATCTTTAACAACCTTAATTAATTCTTCTATAGGAGGGAGATACTCTAATGGAATATCATAAGCACCTTCATCTACCAATATCAATAATCGAAATATCTTTTCGGAAATCTTCTTATATACTTCAATTATAAAAGTAATTGCAATAAAAATTCCACTAGCGATATTCGCATTAGTAATTTCCCCACTCATAGATTTTAAGGTTTTAAGAATATGTTCTTGATCAAAGGTGAAATGATCTAAATAATTTGGTCCATCATGCTGAAACACAATAAGATTAAATCTATCAGATGGATCTGTTAATTGTTTATTTTTCATAAAGTCTGCTATTGAACTGAAAACTTGACGCATTTTAGTAATTTCTGGAGTGAAACCATAAAAGATAAGACAATCTTCACTCTTGGTGGATTCCATGTTTTTTGAAGAGAATTTAAGTATTAATAAAATTACGATTTATCTAATATAAATTTCGTGTAAAGATTAATAAGTTTAAGGGAAATCTAAATTTTTATTCGAATCTGATATAAGACTTAAAAATTGTAAATTTAGGATAATTTAAAACCACATTTAGGGCATTTTGTCTTATAGCCCATTATAATCTTGCTACAATTAGGACAAATACTGATAAATGCCGTTTTCTTTTTTTTCTTTTTTGTTTCTGGAACTATAGGTTCTTCTCTCTTTACGTCAATCATTGCTCTAATATCCGCTGCGAATGGATCTTCAGTTTGTACTACTTGAGGCTTGCTTTGAGCTTCTATTTCGCGTAAATATTCAACTATATTCTTCTTTTTCATCTTATTTAAT
>CAYNEU010000161.1:0-1613 GCA_964396275.1 uncultured archaeon
TTATAGTTCCAATAATTTGATATCCTACTCTTGGCATATTCATAACCTTTTTAACATGTAATTTTAAATATTTGAAGATGTTATTATATTTATTGTTATTCTACAATTTATTTAAGTTAATTCGTATACGTTATTATTTAAAGCGATTTCAATGGTAAATTTAACAGACCTAGGAAAGCCTCAAGATTTCTGGGAATATTTTTTACAAATAATAGAAATCCCTAGGTGTAGTCGAAATGAAGAAAAAATTAGAACTTTTATTAAAGAAGAAGCTGAAAAATTTGGATTCAATTCAAAAATCGATGAAATAGGAAATATTGCTGTGAAAATACCCACTGTTAATCAAAAACTAAACTGTGTTTTACAGTGTCATATGGATATGGTATGTGAGAAGAATGAAGCTGTTATTCATGACTTCTCAAAAGATCCTTTAACACCTAAAATTATAGAGTTTGAAGGTGAAAAATGGATTACAGCAGAAGGAACTACGTTAGGTGCAGACAACGGTGTAGGAGTATGTTTTCTACTCACTCTTATGAAAAAAATTCATACTAATGAGTTAAGGCTCGAAAAAATAGGTTTAGATTTATTGTTTACAGTTCGTGAAGAATATGATATGGGTGGAGCAAAGAATATTGGTCCGAATCTAGTTGACGGGAATTATCTTATCAATCTTGATTCCGGTTATAAAGCTATTACAATTGGGTGCACAGGAGGTATTGGATTTCATACAAAAATCAAAAAAAAATCTATTCTAATAGATCAAGAACATCTAAAACTTGTCCCAATAAAACTTTCTATATATGGATTAATTGGAGGGCATTCTGGAAGCTGTAATGAAGGTCAAGCTCATGCTATTAACTTATTGTCTCAAATTCTTTGGAAATTGAATAAAAATTATACAATCAACATTAATTCTATAAATGGGGGCGGTGCTGCTAATGCAATACCTAGAGAGGCGAGCTCAATCTTTTTTATTAAGGAACATCAGTTTGAAGAAATCAAATTATATATCACAGGGATCTTCAACGAAATCAAGAAGCTTTTTGACGGAATCGAAAGAGATATGAATATTTCTATAGATAAATTAAAAGATTTTTCGAGTAATGAAGCTATATCAAAAAATATTCAAGATAAATTTTTAGATCTTTTATATACTTTTCCTAACGGTCCTATCACATTTCACCCAAAAATAAAAAATTTGATGTTTACTTCGACAAATCTAGGTAAAATAAGGACTAACGAAGACTATATTAAACTTAGATGGCTCCATCGAAGCTTGAGCAGTTATTATAATAATGATATTTATCAACAAGTTCTAGTTTTATTAAATCTTTCGGGTTTAGAGATGGAACATAAGTATCGTGGAAGTTATCCTCCTTGGGAGCCAAATTTTAATTCCAAACTCTTGAAAATCGCTAAAGAAGCCTATAAAGATGTAAATAATGAAGATGTAGAAATAAAAATAATTCATGGAGGATTAGAAGCTACTCTATTAATCGATAAAATTCCTGGAATTGATGCAATAGCTTTCGGTGCTAATTCTACGGGACTTCACTCTCCAGATGAGCGGTTAGAAATTAAATCAGTAGAAACAACTTGGAATTTTCTCA
>CAYNEU010000162.1:0-10802 GCA_964396275.1 uncultured archaeon
TAATCTCCACCCCGTAGCAAGATGAGATTTCGAAAAACCATTTAAACCAATTATAGGAACATCATTAGATAGAGCCGCTGGAGAATTAAAGGGTTTTTCATACAGAATCTGATCATAAATTTCATCAGAAATTATCGGTAAATTAAATTCTCCTGCAATATCAATTATTTGTTTTATCATTTTTTCACTATACATAACACCTGTAGGATTGTTAGGAGAACAGATTAAAATTGCTTTTGTTTTATCATTGATCTTCTTTCTTAAATCGTCAATATTAGGTTCCCAATCATTATCTTCATCTAATTCATATTCTACTGGAATTCCATCAAAAAATCTGGCATAATTTATATAGAGTGGATAGCTAGGTCCTGGAATAAGTATCTCATTTTTGTTTTCTAAGAGTGCTGCTATAAGAAAGAAGATGGCTTCAGTTACTCCTGAAGTAATTAAAATATTTTCAACACTAACTTTAACTTTATATTTTTGTATTAACGTTTTACTTATTTCTTCTCTAAGCTCTGGAGCGCCTAGAGAATCTACATAATAATTTTTACCCGCAAAAGAAGCATCTGCTAATGCTTGGGAAATATATGGTGGTGTTTGAAAATCATATATAACAGGGTCTCCTATGTTTAAATGATAAATTTTTTTTCCACTTTTAGCAACTTCATTAGCTACAGCTGCTATTTCACGAATAGCATAAGAAATTTCATTTACTCTTTGAGAAACCAAGCTAGCTCACTCTTTTAATCAAGATTATTTATTGTAAGAATAATTGTGTATATAAATATTTTAAAATTAAAGAACTTGTTGATATATATACTATTTAGAGTTCTCAAAATTTAAAAGTCTTTTAATGATGTGAAAATTATAATCTCAGAATATACCTAATATGACTCTTAATATAATGAAATAAAATAATTTAAATATTTGATTACCCAATTTTATAATTAATCAAAATTTTAATAAAGCTCTACAAAAAAAGACAAAGAGGAATATAACATGATTTTTCAATATGATCCATTTGCCTTATTAGCGGGCATTTGGCTTATAATAATTGTTATAGTAGTAGTTTATTATATAATCGGAATACTCATAGCAGTTTGGGTATATAAAGATGCTAAGAAAAGAGACATGAATGCCGCTGTTTGGTTATTAATTGTACTATTAACTGGATGTATCGGCTGTATTATATATTTAGTAGTCAGAGACTAACAACAATATAAATTCCCTTAATTTAAATAAACTTTTTTTTTAATATCAAATTTTTTTCATAACCTAATAAGAAAATGTTGAATAAGATTATTAAAAAAAAAACCCCAATTAAAATGAAATTGTTCCGGTTCTTCCTTTTTTTTTCCGATCTTAAACCATTATTATTATCGCATCATCCAAATTGCGAAACATTTTCTGAACATGTTTATCATATTGGAACTCACAAATTATGCATTGGATGTTTCACATTTTATCCTACTGTGTTTGCTACGATTTTATCTATTTTAATATTTGTTAGTCTATCACTATTAAATTTGTTTATGATGTTTTTTTTATCATATTTATTTTTCCTCCCAATATTTCTTAACATCTTTGGGCTCACCAAATTTAAGTTCTTAAAGATTCTTTCAAAAATCTCAATAGGTATTGGAACAGGGTTATTGATTGTTTCAACGATTTTTCTCCCATTATTATTGATTATTAAAATTTCACTTTTAATGGAAATTAATTTCATAATTGGTGCAATCGCATATATTAGAGCTAAAGACATAAAAAAAATATGTCTTGCATGTCAATATGAAGGGAATTGGAATAAATGTCCTTCAATGAAGCCAATTATGGATAAATTATATGAACATCAATTTAAAAAAAGAAAAGGATATAATTGAATTTAACAAAAAAAATTATTTAATTATAATAATAAATCCCAATCAATACATTTTTCAATTACCTGTAATACTTTTTCAATCTCGTCTTCTTGGATGCCTGGTTTTAACCGTTCTAAATTTCTCATAGTGGTATATGTATCAGAGGGGCTTAGAATAATTGGTATCCCTTTATCATTAGCTGCTGTAATTACCCCAATATCAGGCTGTATAAAGCCTGTTAATATCAGTGTTGAAACATCCTGAGCTAATGCTGCCATAGCTAAATCTGTTCTGTCGCCCCCTGTAATAAAGGCGGCTCGTTTAATTTGCCTTAAATATTTTAACGCGGCCTGTGCATTCATAGCACCAATAAGGAATGTTTCTACTATATTATTTAAACCTGAAGATGCTTGTTCGTTTATCAATTCTCCACCGATTTGTTCAATAATTTCATTTACCCGAGGTGAAAATAGCTCGACATTTTTTTCTATAATTCCTAATAAAGGAATATCATATCTATTTATATGTTCTTCTGTGAGTTCCTTAATTCGTGCGATGTATTCATAATCTATTTTATTAAATAGGACTCCTTTAATACCCATATTCCTGAACTCGAAATAATTTTTAGTGAAATATATGTTATCTATACTTCGATCTGATGATTTCGTAGAAACATAGATCAATTCATTTATTCCAAGAGTTTGTGCAATACTAACATCATCTAATCCTACTCTAATGAATTTTCTAATACTTGGATTACCTTCAATAATAACATAGTCAACATTTTTAATAATATTATTATAAGCTTTATTTATTTTCTGTAAAAATTCTTTTTTTTTATCCGCATTAATTAAATCAACATAATATGCATCTGGAATTGATACAGGGGAAATAAAATCATAGGGATAATCTGTTCGATAAATTGTATTCAAGATAAATCCTACATCTGGATCTGCTTTATTCGTAAAAGCGCTTTTAGGAATACCTATTGGTTTAAAATAAGCAAATTTTTTTCCTTCTTTTTTTAATTTTTGAATAAAACCTATCGAAAGAAAACTTTTTCCAGCGTCTTCTTCTAAAGAACTTAAATAAAATATTTTTACCATATTCCTCCCTTTTCTTCTTTCTTTCCTTATTATATTATTTTAACTTTATATTTAATTATTCTTTATCTTTTTATTGTAATTTTTATATCCACAGCACTGTAACCCTTTATAAAAGCTAGAAGTGGATTAATATCTAATTCAACGATCTCTGGAAAATCAATTACAAGTTGTGAAAGTCTAAGCATAATCTCTATGATAGCTTCAATATCTGATGGAGATTCACCTCTTACTCCTTGCAAAAGACTATAAATTTTAGTATTTTCAATTTGTCGTTTAACATCTTCTCTTGTATATTTATATGCTAGTGCAAATGCTACATCTTTCATAAAATTAGCATATATTCCTCCCGTTCCGAACATAAGTATAGGTCCAAAACCAGGATCTTGAGACATACCAATGATTATCTCATTTATCTTTTCTTGCGATTTAAAATCAATCATCTCTTGGACTTCAACCCCGTAAATTTTAGCATTTTGTGGACCAAATTTTTTAACGTTATTCACTATTTGTATATAAGCTTCAAAGGCATCTTGTTCTGATGCAATATTTAATAAAATTCCCCCAACATCCGTTTTATGTATAATATGCGGACTTACTATTTTCATAACAGACTTTCCAATTTCAGATTGCAATTTCATTGCTTGTCTTGGAGTTTGAGCTAATCGTGATTTAGGAGATTTTATCCCATAACAATCAAAAATTTCACTTGCTTCATAACTCAATAAAACCATTCTGTCATCTTTTCGAACATTAGAGAAGATTTCTTTTACTCTTTTTTTGTTTACTTTAAATGAAGGAATTTCTAATTGATTTAATGGCGTAGTTGTTAAATAATTACTTCGCTTTGTTAAGTTTTTTAATACATGAGCTGCTCTATCTGGAAAATGATAACATGGAATATGATTTTGTTTTAAATATTCCCTTCCTTCTAAAATATTTTTTCCTCCAATAAAGGAACATATAATTGGTTTGGTTTCTAAATATTTTGATGATATATTGTGAATGAGTTTTGCAACTTCGGTTGGTTTAGTTTGAGCTTGGGGAGTTAAAATTATTAAAGCTCCTTCTGTTGTTATATCATTAAAATTTTGTCCAGAATTTAGACCAAAAACAGTTTTAATTGTAAATTCATATCTACTTGGCGTAGCATCTCCTACAATATCAATTGGATTAAAGATTGCTGCTTCTAAAGGCAAATTTTCTCTTAAAGAATGAAGAATTGGTTCTGAAAAACTTGAAAATTTCAAACCTTCACATTCAAATGCATCTGTAGCTATAATTCCTGGACCTCCTGCATTTGTAATAATAACAAAAGAATTTGCTTTAGGAATTGGTTGATAAAGAAAAGCTTCACCATAATCGAATAAATCTTCAATCGTTTTTGCTCTGATTACTCCACATTTCTCAAAAGCTAGATCATAAGCAATATCTGCTCCTGCTAAAGCTCCAGTGTGACTTGAAGCAGCTCTTGCACCAGCTTCACTTGTTCCAGATTTTAATATTATAATCGGTTTTTTTCTCGTTGCTTTTGGTAAAACTTCGAGGAATCTGTCGCCATCCTTAATACTTTCTAAATAACATAAAATAACTTTTGTATTTTGATCATTAGTTAGATAATCTATGAAATCTACAGCCCCTAGATCTGCTTTATTACCCAAACTTATATTACAGGAGAATCCATATGACTCATTCATACTCAGGTCCATCATCGCGGTAAGCATAGCTCCTGACTGTGATATCATAGCTATACCTCCTTTTTTAGGAGTTTCTGCGGCGAATGAGCCATTATAGTTAAGACCGATAAAACCTAAACAGTTTGGACCTAAAATTCTCATATTATACTTTTTACCTATTTTGATCAATTCCTCTTCTCTTTCAACTCCTTCTCCACCAATTTCTTTAAATCCTGCTGAGATGATGATTAACCCTTTCACGCCCTTTTTACCGCATTCCTCCGCAGCGCTATTAACAAACTTTCCCGGGATAACAAAAATAGCTATATCAATATCTTCAGGTACTTCCAAAACATTTTTATAGCAAGGCAAACCACATACCTCAGGAGCTTTTGGATTTATAGGGTAAATTTTGCCATTATAACCTGAATTTATTATATTATTTAAAACTGTGTTACCAACTTTCCCCTCTGTCTCACTAGCGCCAATTATTGAAATACTTTTTGGGTTAAAGAAAAAGGAGATATCGCTATTAGCCATTTTTCATCCAAATATTGAATATATTCTAAAACTTGTATAAAATTCTATTATTGTGATTGTTTTTAAATTTTTCATTGATAAAAAATACATCATAAACGATAATTTAAAAAACGTAATTATTAAAAATTTTTCATCTTTCCTTTCTGTATGACCAGAATTAATATAATAACAAATAAAGGTCAAATAAATATCAATTTGTTTGATAATGATGCACCAATGACAGTTGCTAGTTTTTTACACTTGATACATCAAAATTTTTATAATGATATTGTTTTCCATCGGGTGATCGCTGATTTTATGATCCAAGTCGGCTGTCCATTAGGTCGTGGGATAGGTGGACCGAGAGATAAAGGTATTAGCTCATTTCCTTATCAAAATAAACAAATTAGTTATCCCTTTAAGGATGAATTCCAAAGTGGGAGAAAATTTGATAAACCAGGTATTTTAGCGATGGCAAATGCAGGACCTAATACTAATGGATCCCAAATTTTCATAACGCATGTACCTACACCACACCTTAACAATAAACATACAATATTTGGGGAAGTGGTCAGCGCCTCAGACCAAGATGTCGTTGATTCTATAGTTCAAGGCGATAAAATCATAGATATTAAAATATTATAATCTTAAGATTAAAGAATTTTTTTAATTCGCTCTTACATGTTTTTTTTAGTCTCGTTTAACATACTAAAAATTTATAGATATTATCTATATTAATATTATTGAATTACCTATTTTTCTTATATAATAAAATCAATTGGATTGATTGATAATGAGTAGAGACTTGAAAGATTTAATTAATACTGTCGAAAAGGAGACACGTTCTCATGCAGAATTAGAACAGATGATATCATCTTTAAAGGAAAAAATAAATACTTTGAAATTTACAGTTAAAGAACAGAAATTATTAATTGAAAGCCTTAAAAGTCAAATGAAAGAGGAACAAATTGAAAGAGTTGAACTTCCTAGTGAAATTGATATTTTAAAAGATATAATTTCTTCTCAACGACTAGAATTGAATGAAAAACAGAGTGATATTGAAAAACTATATGAAAAAGTTGATATATTAACAGCAAGCATTGAGAATAATGGAGATATTAGTCAACTAGAAATAAGTAACAAAGAACTTCTCGAAACTCAGATGCAAATTGTCAAATTAAGTAATGAGAATCAAGAATACAGAAGTCAAATTAAATTTTTAAAAGACCAAATCGAGGAATTACAATTAGAAAAGAGTGAAGTTAAGGAACTTTTCGAAGAAAAAAATGAAGTACCCGAAGTAAATGAGGAATTGACAAATATTAAAAGATTAAACTTTCAATTGATGGAAGAAAATGGATTATTACGTGTAGAAGTGGAATCACTAAAAGCAAAATTTCAAGAAAGCTTAGAAGAGGCAATTTCAGAAGAATTAAAAATCGCTAACGACAGAAATGTAGTATTATTATCCAAATGTGAGTCACTTAAAACCAAATTATATGAACATATAGAAACAAGTTCAGAAGAATTGGAATCTGCTCAAGAGAGAAATGCTATTCTATCAACCGAATTAGAATCTTTAAAAACTAAATTAAATGAATATAAAGACAAAGATTCAGGAGAATTAAAATCAGCTAATGATAAAATTAGTATTTTAACTGCCAAAATAGCAGATTATGAAACTCAAATAAATTATTTACAGGTTCAATTAGAGAATACTCATGAACCAGTGATAGTTTCAACGGACGATGCATTAGAATTTGCTGAAATGAGGGAAAAATTTGAGAATGTAAAGATGGAGTTATCCAAATATCAAAAAGAAAACCAGAATCTTAATGAGATGTTAAAGCAGTTAAAAGAGAAAGAAATGAGCATAAATAATGGACAAGTCTACGTACCAAACCAATTACAACTCTCTCTCTTTAATAGAATGTATCATTTGTTTGATAAAAATAGCAAGAAAACGGTAATAAATTTACTAATACAGGATTTAAAAAGTAAAAATAGTGAGATTAAAAGAAATGCTATAAAAATTTTAGGCCATATAAGATATAAAAAGGTCTATGATGCTTTATTTGAATTGATTAATGATAAAGATTGGATAGTTAGATATAATGTCATTAAAGCACTGAGTAAGTTTGAGAAGAAAAATGAAGAGTTTACGTCTTTTTTAAAAAAGCTTACTAAAGATGTTGATGTTGATGTTAGAGAGCTTGCACGTAAAGTTTTAAATAATATTTCAGAAACATAACTTCTTTAGACAAATTTGTATTCATTTTTAGAGGTATTGATAAGTTATTATTCTTTAACATGAATTACTAACCCTTGATATTAGAAAATAATGGGAAGAAGGTTATTTGCTCCTCATCGATGGAACTGGAGCCAAAAAGCGGAAAAATGGGTATACATCGAAATAAATAAGGATGGAAAAAAGCATTATCATTATCAAATAGATCCACCAAAAGAATTCATCGATTTAACAATAAAAATGAAAGAATTAAATGATAAATTGTTAAAAACAGTAGATTTAGGAGATAACGCAAAAATATTCCGTGAATTAATGAAAGTCTCTAAAAAAATGCAAGAAATGGGCCGACCAAGTTAATAACAATTAATCAATTCTTTTCTAGAAAGTTTGTCTGCCAGATAGATTGGTTCTGGTTGTCTATGTCCTTTAACTGTTTCTAAACAGATTTTTAAAGCTTCATCAAGTTTTATCTTATAACCTTCACTTATAAAAACGGGTTTTGAACCATTATTTAAGCAAATTGCATATCCTAAAATTTCATTTAACGACTTTTCATTTACTTCATTAGGATTTTTTGCCCATACTGGTGTTTTATTACCTTTGAATTTTTCAATTTCATTCCAATCAGAATATCCGATGAATGGATTTTTAGCCACCCCTATACTACAGATATTTAGAGCTATTCCAAGATGAACTGCTTCTCCAAATCTTCTTGGGTGTATTTTTCCATGACCATCACACATTATAAGATCTGGTCTGTTTGGAAGTTTTGAAATTACTTTTCCCAATATTTTACATTCTCTAAATCCAAGGAATCCCGGTCTATAAGGAAATTTAACACGATCTTTAGTAAAAAAATGTTTTTCTTTTTTGTTTTGATTTAAATCCAAAATTACTGCACAAGCAATTCCATATTCATAATTATCTTTATTAAAATATGAGATATCTACACCGACAATAGTCTTAATTTGTTCAATCTTTATAAAATCTTTTACTTTTAAAGAGTCATTAATTAATTTTTGATATTTGATTTGTATAGTTTTTGCTTGTTCAAACGAATAATCATCTCTTAATAACTCGTGAATAATTGGCATTCTTTGGAAAAAATTTTGTAAATCTTATGTATTATTAAATTTAGATGATTTAATATTATTCTAGTTTAACATTTTACTCCAAATTTTTTAAATTTATAAATAAAACATTTAATTTATTTCGAATTCTTATAGAATTATATACTTAAATCATTTGGTGTGTGTTCTGTGAAGATTGCTGTTTCAGGTAAGGGAGGTGTCGGAAAAACCTTAGTTGCAGGGATTCTAGCAAGAATGTTTGCACATGATGGTTTTAAGGTTCTTGCCATTGATAACGATTCAGCAATGAATCTAAGTTATACATTAGGTATTGATGAGAAAACTAAAGCGGAAATAGTACCAATTAAAGAAATGAGATCCATGATAGAAAAAAGGACTTTTGTTAAAAATGCTGGTCCTGGGGTTTATAATATAAACCCAGAAGTCTCTGATATTCCTGATAAATATAAAGTATCAGGTCCAGATGGTTTACAACTTTTGGTTTTAGGTGGAATCGAAGAGCCCGCTACTGGATGTTTGTGCCCAGAAAATGCTTTAATACGAACCTTATTATACAATTTATTTGTTAAACGAGACGAAGTAATAATTGTCGATTTTGAAGCTGGTATAGAACATTTAGGTCGTGGTACAGCAAAAGGAATCGATTTAATGCTTGTAATTACAGAACCCTCTCAAAAATCTTTAGATCTCTGCAAAAAAATAATCGAACTGTCTAAAAAATTGGGAGTCGTTAACATTTATTTAATTGCGAATAAAATTACTGATCAATCACAAAAAGAGATAATTAGTAAAAAAATAAAAAATTGGGAAGTTCCTCTTTATCATTCAGTTCCCTTTGATCCTGAAATTGGAAAAGCCGATTTAGAAGGTAAATCTCCATTTGATTTTAACTCAAAAGCAATTTTATCAATAAAGTCTCTTTATGAAAAATTGAAAAAATTAAAACAAGAATTATTTGACTTGTAGAATATGTTGCTTTAAAGTATATCTGCTAGATTTAAGTCTTGATCTTCAGCAATTGCTTTCCATTGCTGTATGGCTTCCATAGCTTCTTTTTCATTTATCATTTCTATTGCATAGCCCGCATGAACGATAACATACTTTCCAATCTCGGGATTTTGAATCAATGCAATAATTATATTTTGTTTTAACCCATCAAAATCTACTAATGCAGAATTACCATCGATTTTTAAAATTTTTCCTGGTATTGCTAAACACATAACAAATATCTAGTTTATAAAATCGTAAGTAATTCTAGTAATAATTTGGATTAAAAAAAATTATCTTTTTTCTGATATAAAAAACGAATTATAGTTAAAAATTTAAAACGATTATTCTTTACCTGAATAGAAATTAATTAAATCATCCAGCCAATTAAATATCTCCTCTTTTGTAAGACTATCAATATTGAACTTTAAACGTTCTAATTCCCTTAATATATTCCTTGTATCTAATGAGACAGACGTCTGACATAACTCAAATAAATATTCATTACTTTTTGTAACTAAATTTTTTATTTCCGAATCCATTGCATAGAAAAGAGGTTCGTTATCTAATTCATCTATTGTTTTATCTAAATCTACAAGTAGATTTATTAAATCAAATAATCTCCCTGTTTCATTTCCTTTAAATGAACTATTAAAATGAAAGTAATATCCCTTAAAATCATCTATAGGAATTAATTCTGAATATTTATTGTCGATTTTAATAACAGATTTTAAATGTTTATACAGATTAGATGGTGCCCACGCATGCAATTCAAAGCTAGATTCTAATTCATCACTTCGTATATCCAAATTAAATTTATGTTCATCCTTAAAATAACCAAAAGGAATTATAACAAAATCTAATGAATTTGATGTGCTATTATTTAATGCAAAATTTAGATTAGTAATTTCATAGGATTGATTAAGGGAATGTCTATATAAGTCAAATTTTACTTTTTTAACATCTGGCATATACATATAGAATAATAATCCTTCAAATCCCTGAAGTGATAAGTTAATTGAAAAATTAACTACTTTTTTTATATTAGTTCCATTATTGAATCTTACATTAAGAAAAACATGATAATAATATTCAAGATATTGGAAAAACCAAGGAACGTCACGCTTTAAATTAAACATAATTATCTTAACTAAATCTTATTATTTATTTCTTATCATATAATAATCCCTGAGATAAATACAATGGAATTGAGTAATTGTACAAAATTATAAAATTCCAATTTATTAAATAATTCTTTATTATTTAAACTTTACAATCGTCATAAGAATGTTAAAGAAAATAAAAAAAAATAAAAA
>CAYNEU010000163.1:0-5540 GCA_964396275.1 uncultured archaeon
GGACCAGCAACCATCCCGTTAATCATTGCTTCATAAAAAGGAGGTTTTCCAGTTAAAATCTTACATCGAAATAAGGTGTAAAATAACCAAGTTCGTATAATTTCATAACCCTGTGGACGATGAACTTTTGCATTCATATAAGCCCTTCTAAAGAATTCAGCATCTTCATTCCATTTTGATATTTCTAAAGGTGTAAGACTTGAGTCAATCCAACAATCACAAACATCTTTTTCACCTATGATATTCTTACTTTTGCATTTTGGACACTGTTTAATTGGTGGTGAAATTTTCACAGGATTTAATGGTAAATCATCTCTTTTAGGTGGTATTATCTCACCACAATCGCTGCAGTACCAAAACGGTATAGGTGTACCAAAAAAACGCTGACGTGAGATCACCCAATTCCAGTCTAAACCTTTTGCCCAATCTATTAATCTTTGTTTTTGTTTTTCTGGATACCATTTCATTGATTCTCCAGATTCAATAATTTCACTAGTGAAATCCTTAACATTAATAAACCACTGATATACAGGTAAGTATTCTATAGGTTTCCGACAAGATGATCGTTCTGAATGGACAATGATACTATGTTCATAATCTTCAATTTTTTCGATCAATCCCAATTTATCAAGATCTCTAACTATTTGTTCTCTTGCTTCCATAATTGTTAAACCTTGATATTTAGAATTTTCATTCATATGGCCATTTTCAGTAAAAATTTGGATCTCATCCAGATTATATTCAAGTTTCCACTTTATATCCATTTCATCACCATAAGTACAAACATAAACAACGCCAGTACCAAAATTCATATCAACGGTGTTATCCATATAAACTCGAACAGCGCGGTTTGTAAATGGAATTTCTATTTCAGAAGCAGAAATATCATAATAACGATCATCATTTGGATGAACCATAACAGCGACACAAGCTTCCATGTATTCAGGGCGTGTAGTAGCAATCGTAATAAATTCATTTTCTCTTCCTATAATTGGCAATTTTATGTACCATAATTTTCCTGACTCATCTTGATAACCTACTTCTGCTTTTGCCACAGAAGTTTCACAGTTCACACAGAAATGAGTTGGAAATTTATCTCTATAAAGCATACCTTTTTCATAAAAATCTAATAGTGAAAGTTGAACTTTTCGTTTATAATCGTCATTCATTGTTCGATATGTATAATCCCAATCCGTTGAATATCCTAACTCATCCAATTGTCTTGTCATATTTATAATATTGTTTTCTACCCATTCTTTACATTTCGCTAAAAAGTTTTCTCGATCATCTTTACTTACACCATAATTTTTTGTTACTGCTAATTCAACAGGTAATCCATGACAATCCCATCCTTGAGGGAAATATACATTTTCTCCTCTCATTCGATGGTATCTTGCTACAAAATCTATCCAAGCATAATTTAAATACTGTCCTATATGCAATACTCCACTAACAAATGGAGGTGGTGTATCTATAGTAAAAATTTCATCTTCTCGTTTCTCATCAAAAGCATAAATCTTCTTGTTTTCCCAATATTTTATCCATTTCTCTTGAACTCTTTTAAAATTAAATCTTTTTGGATATATTGTTTCTTGTGCCATTTTGAAATCTAATTAGAAGGTTAATTAATATAAAAATGTATAATACTTGATAACTTTATAAGATTTGTTCAAGTCATGGTAGTCAATGTAGCTTTCTAATTGGCATAATTTAAAAATTTTAATGGACCTGATAAGAATCGTCCAAAAGTGATATTATGAAATCATATTATTTCCAATAAATTTTAACTTTTAATTCTTCGACCAATATATCTAAATACTTTTCTTTTATATTCAATATAAGCCTTTCCAAAGAATTGTTCTAATTCTTTTTCTTCTAGCTTAATTCTATAATGAAAATTAATAATAAATACAATAATAGACAGGAATGTTATCCAGGTTGGAATTATTAAACTAAATCCTATTGTTATAATGTGCAATCCAAGATAAATAGGATTTCTTGATATTGCATATATTCCTGTTGTTTTTAATTCAGATGAGTCAGATTTATCCGTTAAATCTTTTAATGAATTTAGATTAAAATATGCTATTAGAAATATAATGGTTCCAATTATAACAAAAATATCTCCTATATATTTTAAAAGGTCTATATTTAGCATTTCTATTGGTAAAAAAAGATTAAATGCTAAGAAAGGATTGAAAATATAAATTATTGTTAAAAAGCATATATAAATGTATCCTAAAATACAAATTATTATTAATGGATAAATCCATTGAGGAATATCAGGAAAATTAACTGCTCTTTCAATTTTATATGATAATTTTCTATAAATTATATGGAATAAAACAATAATCATTAATATCCAAAAAATAATCAATGATATTTTAGTCAACATATTAAAAAACAGAATTCGTTTTAACTAAATTTTATTTTTAGTATATTTATAATTTTACTAGTACGATTAATTTTAACTATGTTATTATTATATTTACAGCTAACTGGATTCATGTGTTATTTAAAATCATTTTCAGATGCATAATAGTAGAATGGACCTGACGGGAATTGAACCCGTGACCTCTTGAATGCGCGAATCCCTCGAAATGATATTGATTTTGCGAATCAAGCTTAGGATTAATTTATAAAACTATAAATTAATGATCTTCCACTGATCTACAGGCCCAACTATAATTATGATATATTTATAAAATCAGGATTACTAAAATTTTTTATTGTTTTTCTTAGATTTAAAAAAAAAAGATTAATATTCAGTTCTGGCAATAATTTCATCTTGGGCATTTTTTGATAATTCTGTAAAATATACAGAATATCCAGCGACTCTTACAACTAACCCTCTATAATTATCAGGATTTACTTGAGCATCACACAGAGCCTCCTTTCCTACAACATTAAATTGTACTTGATAACCACCTTCGGGTTGAAAAAAAGTTCTAAGAAGTGGATTTAAGATTTCTGTATTTAATGTATTTGGATGAAAAGCTAAAATCAATGAATTACCATTGGTCATTAACTCATTATTGAGTTTTTTTATTGAATTGAGAATGGCTGTTGGACCCTTTTTATCCATACCACTTGTTGGACTTAGACCATTTGATAGAGGTTCTGTTTTTCTTCTACCATCTGCTGATGCTCCTGTGAAAACACCAAATGCTAAATGAAATGTTGTGGAATAAATTCCGGGATTAAATATCCCACCTCTATAATTTGAATGCTTTGAAATTTCTTCGCAATAAAATTTTGCGACTTCTACCGCAATCTGATCAACATAATCGTCATCATTTCCGAATTTCGGTATTTTATTAACAAAATATTCTCGCCATTCTATTCCTTTTTTTCCTTGATAAACACCTCTGAAATTCTTTGCAAGCATTTGAACTAAATCTTCAAATAATATGATTTTATCTTCAAAAACAGTTTTCTTAATTACAGCAAGACTATCTGCAACTGTGGCTAAACCAATTAGTTGTGGTCCTGTAAAATTATAAATCGCACCACCTTTAGTTATATCAAGACCACGCTCTAAACAATCATTTATAGTTGCAGATAAAAATGGTTGTGGTGTAAGTTCAGCAATTGCTTTATCAAGAAAATACATCGTTTTTACCATGTAATCAATGAAAAATTTCACTTGATTCTTAAAAGCATCCCAAAGATCTTCATATGAATTAATCTCTCTATCATCTTTAAATCCGTAATCTTTCCTAGTCAATATATCGACTCCATTATTCAATGCTAATTCTAAACATTTTACAACATTAAATTGATTAGCATTTGTTGACCCAAATGATTTATATGGATGTTGAGGTTCAACACATCCTATTGGTGCATACTCGCGAGCATCTTCTAAAGTAAAACCTCGGTTAATAAGACCAGGGATCATAACTTGGTCATTAAATAGTGCAATACTAGCACCCTTTTTTATCGATTCTCCAACTTTCAATATAAAATCATCTGATGTATCTTTATGAATTCTAACACAAAAAGTTGGCTGGACAGTCTTTATATGAGTATATGCATCCAACATTATCAAAGATAATTCATTTGTAGCGTCTTTTCCTTCACAATCTACCCCCCCAATTACTAAATTTTCGGCAATAGGAGGCCCTTCGACTGCTACTACACCTTTTGAAATGACATAATTCCATAAGGTAGAAATTTTAATAAAAAAGCATTCAATAAGAAACTGAACTTTTTCTTTTGTAATATTTCCCTCTTTTATATCTTTTAAATAATAGGGATATAGATACTGATCTAAGCGACCTATTGAAATGGCAAAACCGCCATCTTCTAAACCAGATATTAGATGAGTAAAATAAATTAATTGTATAGCTTCTTCAAAATTATTTGGCTTATTTTGAGAGATTTTCTCACAAATTTTAGATATATTGTTAAGCTCTTTTTCACGTTCAGGATTATGTTCATTTCCAGCCATTGTTATTGCAAAAACTGAAAATCTATGAATAAATTTCTTAGCCGCATTTAATAGAATGATTACTGATTCAAAAAAAGTCTTTTTATTATTATCATAGGAAAATTCTTCTAAATTCTCTCTAGCTTTATTAATTAAACCAATTAATCCAATTTTTAAAACATTTTCATGACCTGGAAAAAAGTGACCAATTCCACTAGATAGTTCTACATCTACAGCAAAAACGAGTTTTTCCATGATATCTCTTAAATTTGAGTCTAAATATGATTGAAACCGCTCTTGCACAGTAATTTCCTTATCTTTCCAATAAGGAATTATTTCTTCTTTTATAAATTGTCTTTCTTCATTTGTTAAGAAAAGTTTCTGGACAGGACGAGTATCATAATTATCAATATCTTGTTCTATTGTATCTATTCGAGCTTCAGGATATATGGGAGTTCCTACAAATTTAGTACATCTATTCCCGATTATATATTCCTCGTCCCATACTTTTATTGTCATATTTGTTAAATAATAATCCATAGCCTTCGCAAATCTAATGATCGAGTTTTCCCCTTTTGTTTTTTTATAGGAATCTGTAAATAATTTAGCTCTTTCTACACATAGTTCATGTGGTGCTCTTAAAAGTTTATCTTTCATTCTTAACGTGCGTTCTTTATAGTTTGAAAGGGTTAATTGTTCCAATTGCATTTATATCCCTAAATATTATCAATTATTTAGTTTAATTAAAAATATAATTGCTTTGTTTAATAAACGTTTTTATTATATTTTTTTAAAAGATTCTCAAAAATTTTGAAGATTTAAATAAATTTCATTAAATGATTTTTAGTTTCGGTTGAAAATAATAGACCATCTTTTTTATTATCTTTAAATCTTTTAATAGCTACATCTAAATATTCTTTATTCAAGTCAATTCCAATGAAATTTCGGTTCAAAATACTACATACAATTCCAGTAGTACCTGACCCCACAAAAGGGTCTAATACCCAATCACCTTCATTTGAAGAAGATGAAACTATCCTATTTAATAATTCCAGTGGTTTTTGAGTTGGATGTTTACCAAATTCTTTTTCATCCTTAGGTATTAAAGGAA
>CAYNEU010000164.1:0-7994 GCA_964396275.1 uncultured archaeon
GAGATCATCAACATCTTTTTTTGTTTCATTGTTTATATCTCTATTTGAATAGATTGCTGCTTCTACGACATTAGGTGTAATTATTTTTGCATACGGAAATATTGTTCTTTCAATTTCTAATTCTAAATCCTCGCTAGATAATCTTTCTCCAGCACTAGAAACTGAAACAGTATCGAATACAACATTCAAATTATATTTCTTAATAAAATCTACAATGATATCTAATGCTTTAACATCTGGAATCATGCCAATTTTTACATATTTTATAGGATAGGTGGTTAATACCGTATCTAATTGCTTATCTAATATATCTGAGAGAGAATGATATCCATAAAATTTAGTAGCTGTCTGATAAGTTATCGCAGTAATAACAGAAAAGGGGTGAACTCCACATCTGTCAAATGTTCTTATATCTGCTTGAATTCCAGCACCAGAAGTAGGATCTGCTCCCGCTATCGATAGACATATAGGTTTCATAATAATTGTAGGTTAAAAACCAATAAAATTATTTGCTTTATCTCATAATATTCTATTAGTTCAAATAATAAGCGATAAAAAAGCTATTTTTAGGAGGATGAAATCCTATCATAAGCCCACTGGGCTTTATCTTTGAGACCAAGTTTTTCATACGATTTTCCTAAATATAAAAATCCATCAGGATAATTATATCTAATTTTAACTAATTTAAAGAAAAAGTTGATTGCCATGTCATATCGTCCTTTTAGATAATTTGCTTTTCCTAATAGATAAAGAATATTTAAATCTCTCTCATCAGTAGAATTTTCATTATATAAATCTAAAAGTTTTTCTATTACCTCATCAAACTTTTCTACTTCAATCAAATGTTCAACAGATTCAACTAATTTAAGAGTTAGGATTTTATCTGCAACTTGTTGCATTTTTTTTCTTGATTCTTTTTGTAATTCTTTATTTAGTGCAGCTTGTTTTTCTTCTTCTTTCTTATCTTTATAATCCTTAAACTGATCAATTAAACTCTGAGGGTATGGCTCATTACATAATGGACAATTTTGTGAATGTAATAACCATTCAGCTAGACAGGTTTTGTGAACAAGATGTAAATTCTTACAAGATTTAAAAGAATCTGTGTTCTCATTTATATTTAAATGGCAAATTATACAAGAAGGCATTATTTTTTATTATACTTTTTTTGAAAATTTTCGGTACTCAAGGTGTAATATAATAAATTAAAAAAAATAGCAATTTATAAGAATATGTATTTCGAAACAACGATTTAATAAATAATAAAAATAACTTTTTTTATAGGTATTATAAGGAAAACAACACCAATAAAAATATACAAGAGTAAAAAAAATTCATGTCAATAAATAGGAATAGACTCTTTATCGAATTATTCAACCAATTCTTAGAAGTAAATAAAGATGTAGAAGCTGTAATTGTAAGTGACCAACAGGGTTTAGTTATTGCAGGTGAAAAAAGAAGCGATGTAGATATGGAAATCGTCTCAGTTTTAACTTCTATCATAAATCCGATTGTTGAAAGAATTCGTGATGAATTTATGTTCAAAAAATTTGGTACTGCAAGCTTCGATACAGAATTCTACAGATTACTATTTATTTCTTTAGATGAGCATAGAACTCTTAGTGTGGTATTAAATAATTTAGCGTCGATCGATAAAGCTAGTCCATATGCATATCTTTTAGCAGAAAAATCTGTACAAATTCTTAACGCAGAGGAGGGTGATAAGATCCAACTCGCAGTTCCAAATTTTGAATATGAGACTGATGAAACATCACATTTCGATAGGGTGAAGAATCAAATCTATCAAATGAGATTAGATCAAGGAGGAAAATATAGGTTTAAATTTGTAATCATCGGAGATCATGAAGTAGGTAAAACATCTTTAGTACGACGTTTTGTAGAAAATAGATTTTCCCATGATTATCGTGCTACAATAGGGTTAAACATTTTATCCCATTCTATAGAATTTTTTGGAAATGAAATCATTTACAGTTTGTGGGACGTAGGAGCTCAAGTTTATTTCAAACGTTTTCGTCAAACCTATTATTTAGGTACCCAAGCAGCATTTATTGTATTTGATTTGACAAATAAAGAGTCCTATGAGAATATAAAGCAATGGTATGCTGAATTGGAAGAATTTATTGGTGGCAGGGAAATTCCTATCATAATTATTGGAAATAAATATGATTTGAAGGAACAACGAGTGGTAACATATCAAGATGGTGTACAATTAGTAAATAGATTATCCCAAAAACCTAACATCAAAATTTCCTATATTGAAACTAGTGCTTTATCGGGGGAAAATGTGGAAGATGCCTTTACTTTAATAGCATTTCATTATATCTCTAAAAGTAAAGAAGAAGAAGAGGATATTGTCAAGCAAGATCTATTAGAAGAACTTAATTTGATTATAATGAAAAGAAAACAAGAAGTAGAAGATCAAAGCTCATTATTAACCTTAACAGTTATATCAGAAAATGAATTTTGGAGCCCTGGGCTTCAGATACTCTCTGAAATCAACATTTCAAACGAATGTGAGAAAATAAAGGATGAAAGAGATGAGAAAATCTATAAATATTCAAATGGAGTAATAATTAAAAATTTTCTTTACACTAATTTTGATGTTACTAATTCTGATGGAGTATTTTGTATTTTCGATGCGCGAGAAAAAGAACATATAATCCAAGATTGGAAAAATGTTGTTGTAAAAATCATAAACGAAATTGGAGAGAATAAAGTGGTATTGATAGGAATTAGGGTGTCAGATAAAAGCGACTGGTCAGTAATCATGGAAGACTTTAATGTTAACGAATTACTAGAAAAAAAGATGGTATCTTTATTATTCTTCAAAATAGGACTTGAATATAGACTAGAAATTTACGATCAATTAAAGGTTATGTTAAACACAATTAAGTATCTTTAAACCTAGCTAATATTAAGTATCGTGAATTCATGCAATTAAAAGAATATCATCGATCATTAATAATCAATAATAATAAAAATCCAAATGATAATTATTTATTATATAGATAAGAATAAGATGATTAACTTATAATTTAAAAAGGGAGAGAAATTCTTGACGATACAGAAAAATAAGCTCTTTAAAGAATTATTTAACAAGTTTCTTGAATCCAATAGAGAAGTAGAATCTGTTATTGTTTCTGATTCTGAAGGATTAGTTATTGCGGGAGAAAAGAGAAAAGATATCGATATTGAACTCGTTTCAGTTTTAACGTCAATAATCAATCCGATATTAGAAAGAATGCGTAGTGAATTTGAATTTCAAAAATTTGGTAATGCAAGTTTCGATACCGAAGATCATCGTTTACTATTTATTTCTGTTGATGAAGAAAGAATTATAAGTTTGGTTTTAGAGAGTATGGCTTCAATTGAAAAAATTTCTCCCTATGGATTTTTTCTTGCAGAAAAAACGGCTCAAATTCTCACAGCTGAAGAGGGGGATTTAATTCAAGTATCAATTCCAAATTTTGAATATGAAGCAGGCAACGTTGAACGATTGAAAAATCAGTTATACCAAATGGAGTTAGGTCTTGATGGTGAATATCGTTTTAAATTCGTAATTTTGGGAGATCACGAAGTTGGAAAAACTTCAATTATCCGTAGATTTGTTGAAAAAAGATATACAACAGATTATAGAGCAACAATTGGCATTAATATCTTGTCTCATGAGTTTGAATTTTTTGGAAACAAAATAGGCGTAAGTTTGTATGATCTTGGTGCTCAGAAATATTTCAAAAGATTTCGAAAAATCTATTATTTAGGCGCTCAAGCAGCTTTCATCGTATTTGATCTTACTAATCGTGAATCTTTCGAAAATGTTAAAATCTGGTATGAGGAACTAAGACTCTTTACATCAGGAGAAGACATACCAATTGTAATAGTTGGAAACAAGACTGATTTGCTTGAAGATAGAAAAGTCTATTATCAAGAAGGTGCTAAATTAGCGAACAACCTTTCAGAAAACGAAAAAATTAAATTGTCATATATTGAAACAAGTGCGTTAAATGGAAGTAATGTTGAGGATGCATTTAACTTAATTTCATATCACTATGTAATGAAGAGTAAAGAAATTGAAGATGAAAGGCGTAGTGAAATATTACTTAATATTATTAACTCTATCCTGAAGAAAAAAATTGTTTTTACTTTATCATTTATAACTGAAAGTTCGGTTTGGAGTCCTGGGTTACAAATAATTACTAATATAAGCCAATTAGGAGAAAAATCATTGGTAAGAGATTATGATGATGAACAGGTTTACCAATATACAAATGGAATGATTTTAAAACAACATGAATACTCTGCTCTTGAGGATGTTTCCAGTTCTGATGGAATTTTTTGTGTTTTTGATGTGCGTTCTAGAGAGCAAATTGATCCAAACTTTAGAGAAATGCTTCTAAAAATTGTTGAAAATGGGAAAAAGAATGCTGTAATTCTAATTGGAGTACGAGCTTCTGAGAGTAGTAATTGGTCAGAAATAATTGATCATTTAAATATTGATGATCGTATTGATAAAAAAATAGTAGATCTCTTATTCTTTAGAATAGGACTTGATTTTCGTTTAGATATATTCGACCAATTAGAAGTTATGCTGTCTGCTATAGATGGCAAATATTAATATTCAATCTCTATTTCTATACATGAGGTGACTACAAAATTGGATATTCAAATAAAGTCTTTAACTCCTGATATCTTAGAAGATTTTCTGTATTTTTTTGACAAAGTTGGTTTTACTGATAATCCTGATTGGGCTATTTGCTATTGTCATTTTTATCATTTTGCTGGATCTAATAAGCAATTTAATAAAAGAACGGCAGAACAAAATAGAAAAGCTTCAAAAGAGTTAATCCTTTCTGGAAAGATGAATGGATTTATCGCATATTTAGATGAAAAGCCAATTGGATGGTGTAATGTTAATAAAAAGGAAAATTATGCTAAAATCCCTTATGAAGAAGAATCAGAGGCTAAAATCGCTTCACTTATTTGCTTTGTAGTAGCTCCTTCACATAGAAAACAAGGAGTAGCCAAACAACTTCTGATTTATGCTTGTTCTAGTTCGAAGGAAAAAGGTTATGATTTAATTGAAGTATATCCTAGGAAAGGAGAAAAATTATCAGACGCTCATAGTTATCGAGGACCATTTTCATTATATACATCTGAAGGATTTTCTATCTATAAAGAATTTAAAGATTATTACGTAATGCGTAAAAAACTCTGAAAACTAAAAATAGATAATTCAAATTATATGATGGGTAAAAAATCTTAACTATTTTACCTTCTCTAATTAAAAAATTTAAAATCAAAAAAAATCTTAGATCTATAAGCTCAGATCTATATCTACCGGCGTTCTTTTCAGACATCGCAATTTTGTCGATTGGATGAAATTATTAACCGAAACATACTCTATCGAAAATTTTACGCAAGTTTTAAATATTTGAAAGAAATATTATAATATAATAAAGTTCATGTTAAAAAATCTGAACTTTAAGAAACTATTAATAAAATTAAAAAGTGGAGGAATAATAAGATGGCCAAAAAAGTATTTGCCTGGTCACCCGTCCGAAAGTTAATGAAAGATAACGGTGCTGAAATGGTTGCTCGAGATGCTGTTGATGCCTTAATTGATTATTTAGAAAAATTAGCTAAAGGCATGACAAATAAAGCTCTTGAAATGACCCGACACGCGGGAAGAAAGAAATTAACTCTTCAGGACATGGACTTGGCAATGAAAATTGTCTAATCTATATTAAATATTTACAACCTATAAAAATTATTATCTTTTTTTTCTCTATTTTTGTCTTTTATTGTATTTTAAGAAAAATATTAAAATGTAAAAGAACCATTAAGAGATCTTAACTTTAAATTATATAATTAGGTGTAAAAAAAGCATTCCTATATTAGATAGGTCAAAAATTCGTCCTGAGATTCTTAAAGCTATAGATGAGAATCAAAAGCTTCAAATGAAGGGTGCATTAGAATTTCTTAAATTTAAAGAAAATAAAGGATTTAATCTCCAAGCATATATGCAAAAAATAGAAGAAGGAAATAAAAGACTCTTTCAGTTGTTATCTGAAAATAAAGGAAGTATAGAAGATTTATATGGATTCTTTAGTGATGAGGAAATGCTTTTATTAGCAAAATTTTTTCGATTTGTTGTTGATTATTATACAGAAGCCGAATTAGAACAATTTCCACTTCCAGAAGATGTACGAATTGAAGAAATTAATGCTGGAGGAGTTCTTGCTGAATGGCAAATAGTACCCGGTGCGCAAAAGGATAAAGTGGTTTTATATTTTCACGGAGGAGGTTTCGTTTTGATGTCACCAAAGACTCATAGAGCCTTAACTATAGAAATTGCTCAACGTACTAAATTGCGTGTGTTAAGTATTGATTATCGTCTCGCACCTGAACATCCTTTCCCAGCTCCTTTAGAAGATTGTGTTAAAGCTTATAAATGGCTTCTTTCACAAGGTTTTAAAGCTGAAAATATAATTATTGCTGGAGATTCTGCAGGTGGTAATTTAACACTAAGTACTTTAATTAAATTAAGAGATGAAAAGATAATTTTACCTGCTGGAGCAGTAGCATTATCACCAGGGACTGATTTTACAGCTGAGAGTAAAACTTTTTATGAAAATGCTGAAACAGATCCGATTTTAGCAGATATTGGGATTTTTTGGTGGATACCTGCATATTTAGCGGGAGCGGATCCGAATAATCCATTGATTTCACCTTTATTTGCAGATTTAAAAGGATTACCTCCAATTCTCCTTCAAGTAAGTACTAGTGAAATGTTATATGATCATTCTACTCGTTTCATTGAACGAGCTAAAGCAGCTGGGGTTGATGCTACACTACAGGAATGGAAAGATACAATTCATGTATTTCAAGGGTTTGGGTTGCGTAACCTGCCAGAAGCAAAAGAAGCTATAATTAAAATTAGTGAATTTATACAAAAAATTGTTAATAGGTAAAGTTCTCCAGAATCTAAATTAAGCTGTAATTACATTATAAAATTTGTTTCTTTTTTTTATTCTGCGTATAAAGAGCTTAAAAATTTCAGAGTCGATGTCTAACAATGCCATAAAGTATATATAATTTTAATTTGGGCACCTTAATAAAATATCTCTTAAAATAAGCTGTAACATATTTCCACATATCTTAGATTTAATATATTATATCTCATTTTAGAACTATAACAATAAAAAATATAAAAATTTTTGAAGTATGTCAGAACTAAAAGAGGAAATAGTGTTACCATTTGTTGAAGGAGAAACTGTCTCTCTTTGTGCAGCAAATGCAGATCACGTTAACCTATATGCTGGTTGGATGAATCATCCAGAAACTAGGAAATTTACAAGATTTAATATACCTCAAACAATAGAAGAGGTAAAGAAAATGTTTGAACCAAAGAAAGAGGCTGTAAAAGAGGATATCTTCTTCGAAATATGGCATAAAAAAGATAAAAAACCAATAGGTTTAGCAAATTTATTTAGAATTCAATGGTTTACTCGCAATGCACATATATCTTATATAATTGATCCAAAATATTGGAAACAAAACATTGGAACTGAAGTAGGAAAGCTGGTTTTAGATTATGCTTATAAAGAGTTAAACTTACACAAAATCACGGCACGTTTGTTTGCACTAAATAAAGCTTCGATACAAATAGCAGAGAAATTAGGTTTTAAGCTTGAAATTACACTTAAGAAAGAAGTTTATATTGATGGAGAGCATATGGATGTACTCGAATATTCAATATTTAAAGACGATTGGATGAAATAATGTTTCCCTAATTTTTAACATTAAGAGGTTAATTAAGTGGCGAAGAAAGAAGAAAAATCTAAAGAAAATGAGGAAACGAGAGAATTTTCATTTATTCAAGGATCGAAAATAGATCTTTGCCCTCGGAACTCCAAATATGTGAATTTATATGTAAAATGGAAAAATCATCCAAAAGTCCGCAAATATGCTCA
>CAYNEU010000165.1:0-3029 GCA_964396275.1 uncultured archaeon
ATTATTTGAAATGTTTGCAAATTAATGCTTTTTTCATTTCTTAATAAAATGGGGAATTTAAATTATGATATCATTATCTTATGAGGAATTAAAAGATTTAGTTGCAAATAGAAAATTTCCATTAGTTATTTGTGATATTAATGCTTTTAACCAAAATTTAGAAAAAGTTGGGAATTATTTAAAAAAATCGAAAAAAAGTCTGCGATTATGTACAAAATCAGTACGTGTGCCAGAATTGATAAAAATGGTGGAACAAAAAGATTTTGTAAATGGAATTTTTACATATAATTCCGCTGAAGCACTATTTTTTGCTGAAAATTACAAGATTAACGATATATTATTAGGGTATCCTACAACATCTTCCGTTGATATAGAAGAATTATGTAAAGCAGCTTCAATAGAAGGAGTAGAGATTTCTGTAATGGTGGATTCCAAATTTCATATAGATCAATTAGAAAAAGCAGCAATAAAACACAACGTAAAATTTCAAATCTTAATAGAACTAGATGTAGCAGATCAATTTTTTGGAGTAAATGTAGGTGTACTTAGAAGTCCTTTAAGAAATCCCGAAGATGTAATAAATTTAGCACGAGAGATTGAAAAAAGAAAAAATCTTCAATATAGAGGAATAATGGGCTATGAAGCTCAAAATGCAAGTATTGGAGATACTAGCGCTTTTATGAGATGGATTAAAAAACGTTCTCGTAAACATGTGAATCAACTGCGTCAAGATGTTGTTAAAAGTTTAATTTCAGAAGGATTAGAACCAGAAGTAGTGAATGGAGGAGGATCTGGATGTTTTCAAGAAACTGCTGAAGAACCATCAATTACAGAAATTGGTATTGGATCTTTACTATTTAAATCTCATATATTTGATTCAATTAATTCATTACAGGATTTTACACCATCTCTTTTTTTTGTACTTCAAGTTGTAAGAAAACCTGGACATAATATAATAACTACTTTTTCGGGAGGTTATGTTAGCTCTGGTTCTGTAAGAGCATTTCCAATTGTAGTTAAACCCGATAACTTAAAGACATATAAAAATGAAGCATATGGAGAAGTTCAGACTCCTTTTAAGTTTAATCCAAAAAAAATAAGTCTTAATTTGGGTGACCCAATTTTTTGCAGATTTGGAAAGGCTGGTGAACCGTTAGAACATTTTAATGATATAAATGTCTATTCAGATGGTAAAATCATAGATAAGTATTTTACTTACAGAGGTTTAGGAAAGAGATTTTCTTGAACTTACTTTGTCTCCAATAATGAGTAGATCCGAAAATTATATAATTAAGAGTTAAAAAAATATTTCTTGTACATTTTTAATTTATTTATTATAACTAGATTACTTTATTCACCAGTTTTACAATTCAATCCATCATTATTATGCATAGCTTTAATATATATTTTTTAACCCAATTTATATATTACCCAAAATTTTTAAATATTCAAATACACTCTAATCCCAGATTATAAACTAACAAAATAATAAACTTAATCTTAATTGGTGAAAATGTCCATTATTGAAGATGTTGAGGAAAAAGAGTCGAAATTATCGGGAAAAACGTTATATACATTGGAGATCGCAGGAGCTGCTATCTTTGGGGCGCTTTCTACAATCTTAAGTGTCTTTACCGCCCCTTATTTACCTAGAGTTCCAGGAATGCCTATTGCCTATTTAGACCCAGTTTCATTCATTTGGATAACTTGCTTTTTGATATTTGGAGTTAGATCTGGTTTACTTTGCAGCATCATTGGTACCATTACTTTGATGTTCGCTGATCTTGCGAATGCACCTTGGGGTCCCTTGATGAAATTCGCAGCAACAATATCATTGATTATTGTTCCAATATTGTTTTTAAAATTATATAAGAAAGAAGATGGAATAAGAAAAAGTCAGGTTATAAAGGTGCCCAAAAATTACATTATTGAGGGTACATTAGGAACCGGCCTTAGAGTAATAGTCACTTTATTTTTAAATTACATCCTCGCTTTAACTATTTATGCACCTTTTATTGCTTACGTAAATTTAGAGTTTTTAGGGCATCCGGAGATCACGGGAATTACAGCCATTATGATTGGATTCCCATTAATTAATGCTTGGCAAAGCGTTTTTGATTTAGCAGTCCCTTATATAATTGTTTATGGGGCTAAAATTGATGAAAAATTTGAAATTTGGTAAAAAAAAATTTATTTCAACTTTTTATTCATAATCAATAGGTAAATATTTTTTTTCTAAAGATCTATATATATTTATCTTAATAATTCCATCTGGAGAGGTTTCTAATTTTAAGTAATGATTTTAAGTATATAATATATGAGTTTAAGGATGGTATTGGTAAAATTACTATTAATCGTCCAGACAAGTTTAATGCATTACAATATCCATTATTAATGGAAATTGTAGAAATACTTAAGTCTATCATGAAAAAGAAGTTAATCCGTGCTGTCATTCTTGAAGGAGCAGGTGAAAATTTCTGCTCAGGTGATGATATGAAAAGTATGGGTCCAGAAGGGGTTAAATTCACACCATTATCAGACGGCTCACGTATGCCCCATCATAAAGTTGTCCGTTTAATACGGGAGATACAAAAACCAGTGATAGCTTTTTTGAAAGGTTATTGTTTAGGGGCAGGATTTGAAATCGCACTTGCATGTGATTTTCGGGTAGCAGCAGATAATTTGAAGATTGGAGACCATCGTACTACCAGAGCTCATTGTATATTAAGTGGAGCGAGTTGGTTTCTTCCTAGAATTGTAGGTTTTGGAAGAGCAACAGAGATAATTTTAACGGGGCGTCATCTTGACGCGAAAGAAGCTTTGGATATAGGGTTAGTAACTAAAGTTTACACGATAAATGAATTTAAAGAAAAATCACTTGAATTTGTTCGAAAAATCGCACAGATGCCAACGAAGTGTCTTGGATATAATAAAGCTATGTTGAATTTTTCTCAATTTAACGAATTGTTTCCATCTTTACAAAATGAATTTCGATTATATTGTAAAAATATAAGAACTTATGATTTTGG
>CAYNEU010000166.1:0-2043 GCA_964396275.1 uncultured archaeon
ATTCATTATATAGATGAAGGACCGAAAGATGCTGAAATCATCCTTCTCATGCATGGAGAACCTTCATGGTCCTTTTTATATAGACATATGATCCCAATTCTAATACAAGCGGGTTATAGAACAGTAGCACCTGATTTAGTAGGATTTGGACGATCTGATAAACCAACTGAACAAAGTGACCATTCTTACCGTAGGCATGTGGTGTGGATAACAAAAATGGTAAATCTGCTTGATCTCAAAAATATTACTTTATTTTGCCAAGATTGGGGTTCATTAATAGGTTTAAGAGTTGCTATTGAGAATCAAGAACGTTTTGAGAGGATTATTTTATCGAACGGAGGATTACCCACAGGAGAACAGAAGATGGGTAAAGCATTTTTAGATTGGCAACATTTCTCTAGAACTACTCCTAAATTTAATATCGGAAGTATCATTCAGGGCGCTACAGTTACTAAATTATCTAGGAATGTGATCAAAGCTTACGATGCTCCGTTTCCTGATGACTCTTTTAAAGCGGGAGCAAGAATTATGCCTTCATTGGTTCCAACTACAAAAGGAGATCCCGAGCATGAAGCCAATAAAAAAGCATGGGAACAGTTTTTTCAATGGAAAAAACCATTTTTAACTGCTTTTTCTGATAGTGATCCTATTACTAGAGGTGGAGATAAATTTTGGCAAGAAAATGTTCCAGGTGCTCAAGGACAAAATCATACTATAATTAAAAATGCGGGTCACTTTGTCCAAGAAGATAAGGGCCCTGAATTGGCTAATCTTATCGTGAAATTTATAAAAGATAACCCTTAATTTTAATTTTTTTCTTTCAATTTTCTTTTTTTTATAGCTTCTCTTTTTCTTCTGATTCTTTC
Organism: uncultured archaeon; assembly: GCA_964396275.1. Classification (GTDB taxonomy): domain Archaea; phylum Asgardarchaeota; class Lokiarchaeia; order Sigyniarchaeales; family SOKP01; genus Loki-b32. The sequence continues at coordinate 867 of CAYNEU010000166.1, forward strand.
ATAAGAATAAAGTTTAGGATGATTTTTAATATCTAAATAGCCAATGATCAATAGTACAATTGCTAATATCACGTTTGTAAATCCGATTAATTGATAGGAATCTAATAATAAAAAACCAATTGTTAAACCACCTATTTGTAAGAATCCGGTTGCAATTAAAGGCGCTATTGTCTGAGAAACTGCTTGGAGGTTTGTCGACCATCCACTTAATTGACCCTGTTTATTGAGTCCTACAGCTTTAGTCATATTTGTAGTAATAAGAGGTCTCATAAACGCAACAACAAAGGAATAAGGTAAAATAAATATAAAGACCATCCATAATTGATATAGATAAGGGTAGAATAAGAAAGTGATAATAAACAATATAAATGTAGTTATTAGAAGGCGTTTTTCGCCTACTTTTTTAATCATTGGTTTTATAAGAATACCCCCATAAACCAAAACTGCTAATCCTGCTACTGCCATAACTAATCCTGTTGTGGATGGCCCAGCATTGTATCTCTTATATAGTACTAAGGTAGCACTTGACGTAAATATAAAACTTATTAGTGATAATAAAAATATTTGTATCATTCGAATAATTACTTCCTTATTCCAAATACTACTCTTTTCTCCTGAATTAGTTTCAATAATTAAGACTTGCTCTTTAATTTCAGATCTTCTTTCTTCTGGCATACTTTCTACAATTATTGTGATTGTCATAATCATTAGAAGAATAGTTAAAGCACTAGCTAAATAAGGTGGAAAACGCCAATGGATGGATCCTAAAAAACCACCGACTAATGGTCCTAAAGTCATACCTAAAGTATAACCAACCATGATTTTTCCCATGTATGTCGCTCTGGTTTGTGGTGTTGTTATATCTGTGATATAAGCTCTTATAACTGGAATTTGTCCTCCAAATATACCATCTACTATACGAGCAATTAGAATTACAAAGATTGAATTAGATAACCCTAAAATTAAAAAAGATAAACCTGTACCTGCTTGAGAAATCAATAAAATCGGTTTACGCCCATATTTATCGCTTAACCACCCCCATAGTGGAATAAAAAGTAGAGCTGAAAGCGCATTCGATGAGATAAGCAAGCCAATCATAAAATCAGATGCTCCAAAATCCTTTGCAATACTCGGTAATAAGGGAAGTACCATTGTATAACCAAATACATCAAGAAGA
>CAYNEU010000167.1:0-2430 GCA_964396275.1 uncultured archaeon
TTAAATTAGGGGTATTGGCATTAGAATATTTCCCTTTTTTCTTTAGGAAGTCTATTACTTCGACGCCATCCCGAACAACATCTAAACTACTAACCATTTTCCTCTCTTGAAGGACTTCTTTCGTAAGGCGAATATCTGCGGCATTATCTTCTACGAGTAAGATTTTAGCCTTAATTTTTTTATATTCATTCATTATTATCTATAATTATTGTTTATTTTTTTTTGGAAAAATCGTAAAAAAGAAGGTTGATCCTTCACCTATTTTTGATTCTACCCATATTTTTCCGCCATTTCGTTGAACTATCTTCTTGCATATGGGTAAACCTATTCCTGTACCAGGATACTCTTCTTTAGTATGTAACCGGTAAAAAATATTAAAAAGCTTACCAAAAAATTTTGACTCAATCCCTATTCCATTATCTTTTACAGAGAATAACCATTCATCATTGACCTTGTTTACCCCAATATGTATTCTAGGTGGTTCTTGTCTTCGGAATTTTATAGCATTACTAAGTAAATTCTGAAATAATTGTGTGAATTGAGTTTTATCCACTTTCAATGTTGGCATTTTATCATAAGTTATAACCGCATCACTCTCTTTTATGGATTCTTGCAGATTAAATAAAGCATCTTTTAGAATATTTTCAAGGTTAGTTAATTTAGGAGGTTTAGCGTGGGTTGTGATTCTTGAATATGATAATAAATCTTTTATAAGAGTATTCATTTTTTTTGCGCCGTCCGTAATAAAATGTATAAATTCTTTACCATCCTTATCTATTTTTTCTCTGTATTTATCTTCTAAAAGTTGAGAAAAACTTACAATTGCTCGTAAAGGTTCTTGTAGGTCATGAGATGCTACATACGCAAATTGTTGTAAATCTTCATTAGATCTCCTCAAATCCTCCGTTATTTCATTGAATTCAATTTCTCTTCTTGAAATATGCTCCGATAGGAATGATACCACTATTCCAACAACTATTAAGGAGATTGCTCTTATAAAGTTATTAATAGTGTCTAAAGTAAAAAAATTATCGTCCAGAATGAGATGAATAATAATTAATATTGTAGCCAAAAATATGGGGATTATTAAACCTTTTCTTTTCCACCATAAACATGCTAAAATTGAAGGAAAATAAAAAAAATGTGCAACCAAGATCGATGTGTTAAGAATTACCTCGAAATAATAAATTAATAAACATGAAACAATAACTAAAATTAAAATAATCAAAAATCTCATTTTCTGTTCTTTAAACTTCAAATTCATTACAATCATTTCCCATCTTTTATTATATATTTACCAATTTGAGTTCTTTCAAAAGATTCATAGATAATTATAAATTTTAAGATCCTAGGAAAAATACTTACTTAATAAGAATATTGTCCAATATAAAATAAATTTTATCGAATAAAAATATCATAATTTTTAGTTCAGAAAATGAGATTTCAGTTTAAAATTTATAGAAATAATTAAAAATTGCATCATATCCTTAAAAATTTTATAACTTATATTACCTTGTTTGGTTTATAAATAAAATAATCATTTATATTAAATTGAATATTATTCAGAATGAGGAAAATAGAATTGAAGAAGATTTTAATAATAGTATAATATACAAAAAAAGTATTGGGTGAATAAATATAGAGAATAAAAAACTTGATATACTATTAATTGAAGATAATTCTGCTGATGTACGTCTTATTAAAGAATTATTAAAAAAGTCTGCAGACTTCAAGTTTAATTTAGAATCACATCCTCGACTTTCTGACAGTTTAAATAATTTAAAAACTAAACAATTTGATATTATTTTATTAGATTTAACTTTACCCGATAGCGATAGAGAATCCACTTTAGAAAAAGTTTTGAGTGTAACTGATAGGATTCCTATAATCGTTTTAACCGGGTTAGATGATAAGGAATTTGCATTACAATCTCTTCAAAAAGGAGCTCAAGATTATTTAGTAAAAGGTGAGCTTAATGGACCAAGTTTAATACGATCAGTAATATATGCTATTGAACGACACAGAATTGAAAGTGAAAAGACTAAAGATAAAGCTCTAAAAATGCAATTCGATGAAAAAGATAAAGAAATTCTTAATTTTTTACAGGAAAATTATAGAATATCTTACAAAGATTTAAGTAAAAAAGTAAATCTAGCTGCTAGTACCATACATAATCGAGTGCAAAATATGATAAAAGAGGGAATAATAAGAAAATTTGATACACTCGTAGATCCATTTAAAGTTGGATATGAGTCTATAGCCATTCTTGGTCTCTCTGTTGATCCACTGAAATTGGATGATGTTGCAAATAAGTTAGCCAGTTATGAGGAGATTCAATTAGTTGCCTCTTCAACTGGAGATCATAATTTATTAGTAAAAATTATTGCTGTAAATGAGAAAAATCTTTGGAGATTCGTTAATGAAGAAATT
>CAYNEU010000168.1:0-3270 GCA_964396275.1 uncultured archaeon
CATCGTCCCGCAGCTCGCCCATAGAAAGGCTTATCACAATCATTCATAACTGCCGCATATTTAACTAAATTTTCACCGGCAGGACCAATCAAAGCAACATTATATCTCTCTCCGTGTCTTTCCTTTAATGTCTTTGTTGCATCGTAAGTTTTTTTACCCCATATATCTGAAGCATCTTTTAATTCCGCTTTTCCATCTTCCGTAAGAAGATAAACAGGTTTAGGGGATACTCCTTCAAAAATAATTCCATCAAAACCAGATTTTTTAAAGTCTACCCCCCAAAAACCAGCGGAATTAGCTTGACCCCATCCTCCAGTAAGAGGAGATTTCGAAACTACACTATATCTTCCAGTACTGGGTGAGGGAGTTCCTGTTAGTGGTCCCGTCATGAAGATAAGTATATTTTCGGGTCCTAATGGATCTATTCCTTTTGGTACTTCTTCTATTAAATATTTGGTAGCTAATCCTGCTCCTCCTAAATATAATTTTAATGTTTCTTCATCTGGAAATTCTTCACTAATTTTACCATTTGTTAAATCAACTCTTAGGATTTTTCCCATATAACCGTAAATTTTTTTTACACCTCAAATTCAATTTTGATTTAATTATCTATTTTAATTTTCAATTAATTAAAAAATTCAATTAATTAATGTTATTCCCTCAATTATAAAATCATTTCTATTTTTCACATGAACTTATTATCTCAGATTGCTTTTAGAGATTAAAAGTCATTTTAAAAAAATTGTTAAAAATATCGGTAAAAAAATAAATCTTAGTTAAAAACAATAAGTAAGAATTATACTCCAATTCCAATTGTATTGCCAATACCAGCTATAATAATTTTTGTACCTTTTTCTGTCCGTTTTCGGATATATGTTTTTATTTTGTCCACAAAATTTACTACAGATTGAGTAATTGGTCTTTTCATGGTTGTTATTGCATCTTCTAATGATTCTTTGCAAATAAGAGCATCAATCGGTATTGACTTTCCAGTTGAAGCTTCTTCAATAAAATGTTTTTCAATTCCAATACCTCCTATAGCTGCGCCAACGCCCACAACTAATGACCCCGTTTTATCCCCAGTAAGTTTTAAACCAGCATCAATCATAATTATTCTTGAAATACTATCTCCATGTTGTTCAACTAATTTCTTAATTGCCTTTCCGGGTTTTCCAACAGTTCCTCCTGGACCCTTAGCACGTACTACAAAAATTGTCCTTTCTTCAAAATTTACCTCTTGAACAATTGTATCTCTTGCAATTTCATCGGCTTTAATATCATCATCTGTGATAGCTCTTATAAAACTAGCAACAACTAATACGCCTAATCCATCTCCTATAGGAGATCCTTCTGAAAATGCTTTAGCTGCATGATAATAAGCTTTTGCCATACTCATGATTAATCCCAATTGGTATGAAATCTGAACTAATAAAATCATTGATTTTGATTTTTTACCTAGTATAAGATAGTGTCGAATTAGCCTATAGATATAATCTATAGCCATGGTTGCTTCCAATAGGTTTTCCAAATTAGCTCTTTGAACAGTATCTGCATTTGGAGCTAATACTTCTACTTCTTCTTTAAATCTGTTGTCTCGAACATCAACAATATGATCAAATTTAGGAATAATACCATAGGGATCAAGAGATACAGGCCCAATAGTGATAAATGTCATTAAATCTTCAAGTTGGAACATTAAATCTTTCTGTGTTTTCTTTTTGTCAGCAAATTCTTTAAAGTTTGTAATTAAAATTTCTTTGCATTCATCATTCCACTTTTTCAATTTTTCTAAACCAGTTTGGATTTCTTTAGCTGCTTTCCAAGCTTGTATTTTTTGTCCGTAAAACATTGAAACAAATATAAGTAATAACCATAATAATGATATAATAAGAGAAACTGGATCTGTGCCTTGTGCTATTTGATATATATTATTCAACTCTTTTTTAAATTAGATAATGTTTGATATCTTTAATCTATTAAATTTTTATAATAAAAAAATTTATTTATTCTTTTCTATTATAAAGCATAGAAAAGAAGATATTTGGACAATTGCTATGATTGAAGAAGAAGACGACGAGGATATACTTAAAAAAGGAATTACTTTAAAAAGCGTTCTAAAAAACATTTTATTAATTATATTAATTGTTGTAGGAGTATTGTTTATCTATCTTGATACTGGCCTAGATCAAGTCTCAGGTTGGTCAATTGGGTTTATGTTAATTTGTTTTGGGGCTACATTAATCCAAATCCAAAAAAGTCCCACTGAACCTATTAGACAAACTTTAACAATTTTGATCTGTAAATTATGTGGAATTACAAAAGTTAGAAATTATGAGAAAGGAGATTTTGTGTTTAAAAGGATAGATAAATGTGAAAAGTGTGAGGACCTTATGGAGATAAAACAAATATATTCAGTAAAATTAAAGAGTCCTACCGAAAAGAAGAAGGAAGACGTAAGTAAGAAAGAAAATTTAAAAGTAAAAGAATAAATTAAATTATTTTTTTTTTTGATTGGGGGTTTTTCAGATTCTAAGGAAAGTTGGATTAGGGGGAACTTTCGATCATCTTCATGAGGGTCATAAATTTTTATTAAAAACTGCTTTATCTATATCTGAATTTATAGAGATTGGACTAACATCTCAAGATTTATTAAAGAATAAACAATATTCCTCAAAATTGGAAGATTACAAAACCAGAAAAAAGAATTTAACAACTTATATTGATTCCATTACTAACATAGAGCGTGTTAATATTGTCGAAATAAAAAATTGGGCTGATATGGATAAATATGCTCAAGATCCAGAATATGAAGGATTAATAGTTAGTCAAGAAACTTATGAAAATGCTTTGAAGTTAAATGAGAATAGAGAAAAAAAAGGATTAAAATCTCTTGTTTTAATTGTAATTCCTTTAATTAAAGATAATGAAAATTTTAAGATTAGTTCTACTTCAATTAGAAAAAAATTATAAAAAATTATGGATTTAAAATTTCACTTTATTTTTTTTTTGATTAATCTTGCTGAAACGATACCTATAATGCCTAGTAATACAATTAAATGATAACCCAGTATACTAGGCTCAGAAGGTTCTGGGATAAGAGTGACTTGTATTGATTTTTCGTTTTCAATATGACCAACAACATCAATTGCATAATACTTGATTTCGTAAATCCCATACTCATAATTAGATAAATTAAATGGTCCATAATAGTCAATCCAATCTGAATCATTTATATTGTATCTTATTAACGAAACTCCAGAACCTAAACCA
>CAYNEU010000169.1:0-11019 GCA_964396275.1 uncultured archaeon
GTTATTTACATAGAAAGATATTTTATCTATGAATTTTAAATGATAATAAGTCATTATGAATAAAAATAATAATTAAATTAATTTAAAATACTGTGGTTAATGACAAATTTTGGCAAGTTGTTAAAAAATTTAATACTCTAATGCAATATGCAATTGAGGGGCCGAATTGCATATCTGTTTGTCATGGTGATTGTTGTTCAATCAAGATCAATGTTCCCAAAATTCTAGCAAAAGAATATATAAAACAAGGATATGCAACTAAAGATGATTTCATTAGAGGAGATGTTTTTAGTTTTAAATTAAAATTTGATGATGTGAAGGGAAAGTGTTTCCTTTTTAATAAAGAGATTAATGGTTGTATAGTTCATAATTCAGGAATTAAACCACCACAATGTTGGATTTACCCTACTAATTTTTCTAATCCCAAACATAAGGATATCAGCTGTAAAAGAGCAAATGGATGGAAGATAATAAATATTGAAAAAGCTAAAGAGGCAGAAGATTTATTACAGTATTATGTCTTTCTATGCAAACTTGAAGCAAAGAAAGAAGCTAAATTAATTAATAATAGATTGAATAATAATTTATGTGAAAATAATTTAAAGAATTTATTAAAACATACATCTCCAAGTCGTTTATCTGGCTTTAAGGATACTTGGGATTGTATTTCAATTTTACCTGCCCAAGGACTGACTTTACAAGTGAAAAAATTTTGTGAAAAACACAATAACAGATGTGACTATATTTTAAATAATAATTTCTTAGAATGTCCATCTGTATGTGAAAAGATAACAAAGAGATTGCTTGATTTTTTACACCAAAATTTATTAAAATATGTAAAAAAGAATCCTGATTCTGAGGGAGAATATCCTTTCTTCAAAATATTTGAATTCAATCAAAATGAAGAAAGAGATCTTTAATTAATTCCAAATATTTTTGTCGGTATTCACCTTCCTGTTTTCTATAAATTTTCCTATATATGTTTTCTGCGTAATACATCAGCTTAAATAATATTTGGATAAATATTGAAATAACATATAAATAATACATATGAATTAGTCTCAATAATAAAAAATCGTGTATGTTCATGTCATTAGGAGATAAAAATTTAAATGAATTAGCAAGAAATGTTTTTAGTGAGAAGTATGATTTTGTCAAAGGTCCATTAAAATATAAAGGAAAATCTGGAAAGTCTTGGACTTTTGATGCACTTGTAAAAAATAACCTTAATACCTTTGGTATATTCATTCGAGACTGGAAAAGAGAAATTTCAATTACACAATTACGACAACTTCATAAAGCATGTATTGATACTAATATTCAAGGGGGAATTATGATTTGTAATATTGTTACCGATTTTTCTCGAGAATATAGTTCGCAATTTGGAATTCAACTTCTCTCAAGAGGGCATCTTATCTCAACATTGCGAAGAAGAAGATTCCAAAACGATTTTTAAGAATCCAAATTATAACTTATCTTGTTTAAATAACTGCTTCGTTTAATATACTTTCTTTATGCAATATTTGAGATTTAATTGAGATTCTCAAATTAAAATCTCTAGATTTTATAGAATTTATAAAAATACAAATTTCTATATATCAAAGATTTATAAACCAACAAGATAGAATATTATATTAGTATAAAGAAGAAATTCAAGCGATTAAATTTTGATATTTCTATATCAATTTAGAAAAGAGTTAGAAGATTTTGAAGAACTGGAAGTTCATGAAAATGTTCCATTATTTGAATTATTAGATTCAGATAAAATTTTATTGTTTGTAGACATACATAACCGAAAGGTTTGGATTTGGGAAGGAAAAAACACAAATACTCGTATGAAATTTATTTCAGCGCAAGCAGCACCACATATAAGAGATAAATATGATACAACATTTACTATTAGTTCAGTAGATGAAAAAGATGAGACTGCTGCGTTTAAAATAATGGTTGGTCTTTTATAAGTTAATTTTTTATTTTTGATTAATATTACTATATTTATATTAATCGAAAGTATCGATTTTAAAGATTTAATTTAATCTGTTCATTTAAAATATAATTGTATAACTATGGAGTTATTTAAGGAAATAATTGGTATTAGAGATAGGAAAAATAGACCGTACGGTAAGATTTCTTCAAAAGGAAAATATGATGAGATACTAGATAAAGCTAAAAAGATCGCAAATGAACTCGCGAGAGAAGGGGGAGTAATTGGGATAACACTTTCTGGAGGTCTTAGTAGAGGATATGCTGACGAATTATCTGAAATTGATCTGAATGTTTATCTAGAAAATGAGGTTTATAATGATTGGATTACAGGTATGGGGCCTATTCCTCATAATGATGCTTTATGGAAGGGTAATTACGTAGATGTTGAGTTTTTTTCATTTGAAAATGAAATTAAAGAAAATTGGGATTTAACCAAGAAGTGGGATGCATCCTATAACATAATACTATTTGATCCAGACAAAAAGATCAAGGCTTTATTCTATGAAAAAGATGTTTTTACTTCACAAGAAGAATATCAATGCATCTTACAAAATTTTGAAAAATGTATGTATATTGGAAATTTAGTTATATTACAATGGATTAAGAGGGGTGACCCTCTGGCAGCTAATCAATTAATAAGTAGCGCAATATCGAGCTTAATTAGTTTGGCATTTTTAGCTAACAATGAATATCCTCCTTATGAAAAGTGGGCTTTGAATTATTCTTACTCTCTCAAATGGTTGCCTAAAGATTGGAAAAAAAGAATTTCTGAAATCATTCTTACAAAACAAATTTCAGTTGAAGAAGTTGAGAGAAGGCGTGAGTTGTTTGTTAAATTATATAAAGATTGCTGGGAGAAAATTGTTGGTAAAGAATCAAGGGATTTAGAATTTATTGATATTATAACTTTGCAAGAATTACAATTTATTGTAGATAATTCACCGGTTTCTATTGAAAAATTTGCACACAGTTTTGATATAAAAGACTTATCATATGAACCAATATATAAATTTTCAAATATTATTATACGAGATGGAAAGAGATTTATTTCCTTTAATAAAGAAAAATTTATTGAAGAACAAAAAACAAATTTCCCTGATATATTAGAATGGAGTAAACCTTTGCTTAAAAAGCTAAATTTAAAATAAGAGAAGCGTGTAAAATTGAATCAGAAGAAAGATAAACCAGAAGAGGAATACTTATTTGAGTTTTACGATGAGGACTATGCGGAATCTTTAGAAGTAGAAGTACCAGAAGTTATAGAAGAATATAATGAAATCAATTTTAAAGAAGATTTAAATGAGGAACAGCTTAATATCATCAATAATATTAAAGGACCAAATTTAGTTATAGCAGGTGCTGGAAGTGGTAAGACAAGAACAATTACATATTCAGTTGCAAAACTATTGCTATCAGGAGTAAGACCAAACCAAATCATGCTTGTAACTTTTACTAATAAAGCTGCAAATGAAATGGTCAAACGTGTGGAAACCCTTTTAGGAAAGCGTCCAAAAGGAATTTGGGGTGGGACTTTTCATTCAATTGCAAATCGGTTTATTCGAAGATATGCTAAAATATTAGGTTTAAAAGCAAATTATGTTATAATGGATGAAACTGACTCACGAGCGTTAATGAAACTCTCAATCGAGAAAGCAAATGTGCAAGAAATTGAAGAACGATTTCCTACTTCTAGGATAACAAAAGATATTTTATCATTTTCTATTAATTGCAATAAATCAATTAGAGATGTCATTCTTTGGAAGTATTCTCAATTTGAAAGTGAAAAAGTCATCAAAAAGTTAGAAGTAGTCTTTAAGATTTATAGAGAGAAGAAAGCACAAGATAATTTAGTTGATTTCGACGATTTACTGATTTATTGGAATCAGTTATTGGATGAAAGAGCAGTTGCTCAACTAATTGCGAAGAATATAAAATATGTTCTTGTTGATGAATACCAAGATACTAACTACATTCAAGATGAAATTATATATAAAATAGTAAACCAGAATCCAGATCAAAATATTATTGCAGTAGGAGATGATGCTCAAAGCATATATGCATTTAGAGGTGCAAATTTTCAAAATATCCTCAATTTTGAAAAAAACTATAAGAATTGTAGAAGATATACCATAACTTATAATTATCGGAGCATTCCTGAGATATTAAATTTAGCTAATAACTCCATACAACATAATGAAAAACAATTTAAAAAATCCATGCGCTCTACACGTCTTAAAGGTCTTTTGCCATACCAAGTAAATTTAGGCGATGAGATAGACCAAGCAAGATTTATTACGAACCAGATTTTAAAATTACGCTCAGATGATTATAATTTAGAAGAAATGGCAATTTTGGTTAGAGCCAGTTCTCATACTCTAAGAATTGAACTTGAATTAAAAGCAAAAAACATACCTTATGAAGTTCGAGCAGGAGTGGCTTTTTTTGAAAGAGCCCATATTAAAGATCTGTTAGCTCATTTAAGAATAATTGAGAACCCTTATGACGAAGTATCGTGGTCTAGAATATTTTCAATCATTCATGGGATAGGGACTTCTTCGGGTTCAAAAATATTTGAAGCAATATCTAATATAGAACATCCAATTGATGCTTTAATTAATAAAATGTTTTATGCTGAGAAGTTAAAAGGATCTCGTATATCTAAGGAGGGAATAAAAAACCTCATTTCTTATGTAAAAAAACTAATTGATTTTTCTCCTGATGACAATCCCTCAGAGGTTATTGAAGATTTAGTAAAAGTACTAGAGGATCATTTAAAGTCAAAATATGATAATTGGCAAGATCGTATGGAGGATTTAAAACAGCTAAGTATTTATGCGCAAAGTTTTCCTACTATCCGAAAATTCTTAGAAAATTTAAGCTTAAATCTATCTAATTTAGAATCTAAAACAGTTCATGCAGGAGAACAAACAGAGGAAGAGAATCCATTGATATTATCTACGGTTCATAGAGCTAAAGGACTTGAGTGGCGAGTAGTATTTATTCCTATGTTATGTGAAGATTCATTTCCCTCAAGCAGAAGTATAGGAGATCAAGAGGCATTCGAAGAAGAACGAAGAGTATTTTATGTTGCGATAACAAGAGCAAAGGATCAATTGTATCTCATTTCTCCGTCGATTAAAAATGCATACCGGGGACCTCAAATGGCAAGAATCTCCCAATTTATTTCTGAATTAAACCCTAAGGTCTTTAAGAAGTCTTCAGTTCAATTTAAATCTCAGAAAAAAAAAGGACAAATTGATAAGAAAGATTTATTCAAATCAGCAATAGATCTTTTATAGTCTACTAAACTTGTTAGGTCCTCGAATTTTATTTATAACGACAAATAATATGTTCAAAAGACTGAGTAATAAATGTAATTCTGGATTAATACAATTTTTTATTTATTTAGATTAAATAATAATATTAATGAATAAGAGATAGGACTAAAGATAAAAATGATAATTAGAATAAATCCAACAGAAAGTGTTATTGAAATATTTCATGAGAAATATGTACATCTTCATGGTTTTGTTAAACTAGAAGCTGAGGATATAACTGAAAAAAAAGATTATACAATAATAATCCAAATTCTAAATGAATATACTATTCAAGATTATATAATGACTCGACAAAAGTTAAAGAATGTTAAAATGACAGAATATATTACCGCGGAACTTGATACTGAACTACAATATGTGATTCAAGGGCGTCCAATAATTCTCACGGAGAGGGACAAAAAATCTAAAAAGGAAAATAATTTTACTACAAATGTTTTCTTTCTTATTGAAGATATTATGGAAAAAGGAGTATTAAAACCTCATTCCATGGATATTTCTGAAATCCAAAACGATAAAGCTAATTATCTAGAGACTATATTTACTCCAGATGGTGTATATATGGGTTCATTGGCATCTGAAGCCAATGTAAATGTCTATTTCCCATATAAATATCTTATGTATCATTTTTTCATTGCTGGAGCGACAGGTACTGGGAAATCGAATTTAAACCAAGTATTTCTTGATGGTCTCCTACAGCATAATGCACATGTTATTTTAAAAGGAAAGGGAACAAAAATCTCTATGCTAGCAATTGATATGCATGATGAATATGCTCTAGGATGTTTAAAATATGGATTTAATGATATTTGTAAAGCTGTAAATTACAACAAAAAGCTTATTGGAAATTGGTTTTATCTTTATCCTAATAAAGGAATACCTCCAGCTCCAATAAAAAGCATGGCTCAGCCTTGTATTATAAATTACCAAGAAATAAAACCAGTTGACTTATACGCTACAGGAACTTTTAATGATTTACAGGTTGGAGCAGTTCATTCTGCATATAATGAGAACCGTGAAGATTATATTGAGAATCTTTTAACAGAAGGATATTCTCCCATACGTGGAGGGCATAGTGATGCCACTATGGCTGCCGTAAGAAGAAGACTTACTTGGTTAGAATATTCTGAGATGTTTCGATCAAATGCAAGTAGTAAATTACCAGAGATTGTAAAAAAATTAGAACAGGGTGGTATAATAATATTTAATGTGTCCATGATCTCAGATTTAGAGCAATTTCTGTTCAATAGTGTGTTGGCCAGGACACTATTTGATATTAGAAAAGCGTTAAAATCATCTACAGATATTGACACTTTAAAAACAAAACTTAAAAAAACTTTACCCGAAAATTTCTATAAAAACTATGAAAATTCAATTGATAAATTATACATCAAAAGTGGAAAGGAAGTTAAAGATCCCACTGATTTACCAATAATCATATTTACAATTGAAGAAGCACCTAGCATATTGAGCCCAGAAATGATGAGATTTAGTAATGTGTTTAAAGATATTTCGCGCCAAGGGAGAAAGTTTAACTTAGCTCTTGAAGTTATATCTCAACAATATTCCCCTATAGACGACACAATATTATCAAATATGAACACTGTAATTAATTTACCATTGAGATCTGACAAAGAAAAACAAGTAGCTGCAAGAAGCATTGGTGGTGGAGTTCAACATAGTGATCTTGAATCTCTCACTGGTACGCTTGGAATTGCTTTAATCTCGGGAATTTGGCTAACAAACTTTCAAAAACTTAAGATTCCACTATATGATGATTATTTTGAGAATACTTCAAAGTCCTTTTATGAAGATTATGCAAAAAAAATGAAAAATAAAAATCCAAGTCCTCCTCCAACAGGACTTCCATGAGTTTAATGAGCGAATAAGGTGATATATATATCATTTAATTTTGAGTTAATATCTTTAAAACGTTCCCTTAACAATCGCCCATCTGATAGCAATGATAAAGACATTGAGACAATCCGTGAACAAATTCAGAGTGGCTTATTATCATTTAATGATGAAGAAAAATTAGATTTTTTTTCAGAACAAGAGATTCTAACTCTAAAAGATTCTGAACTAGGAAGAAAATTATATCCTCAATTAAAATATGCAAACGCAGATCACCATTTTTTTGAAATGGATTATGATCTAATTCAAAAAACCATAGAAGACTATATTGAAAACCAAGTTAAAATTATAGGCTTCGATGAAAGTTCTAAAACTTGCCCAAAATCTAGTGATTATGCTAAACTTCTGATTTGTAAATTTGGGGAAGGTCATATAAGTTTCAAAGATGGAAAGTACATTAGAGAGAAAATAATGTATAAACCTATAACAGCATATATTGAAGATAATGACCATAAATTAATGGTATATAAGGAAGTAATTGAAAATTTTATTGATACTCTGAAGAAAAACTTCTATGTTGGTGAATTAAAAACAAATATTGATGAAATTTATGAATGGTTTGAAGCACATAAGAAAAGTATTAATGAAAGGATTAAAACACACTCTTATCATCATCCTAAGCTTAAACACATTGTGAATAGAATACGAACATCAGATGAGATCCTTAAATCTTTAATACGAATTAAAGAAGAATCAAATGGGGGGAAAAATAAAAATCTTGTATTCTTAGGTGATGGTATTCATATGTTCCAACATTTCGAATTTCCTCCAAAAGCTTTTACAAAATTTTTCTATAATTTTATTCAAAAATATAACATCAATTATTATAGCATTTCAAAAAAATGTCTTTTACGAGATACTTCGGGAAGATTTATTTTACCTTCATGGGAAATGACTATATTAGATTCACCCTTTATAGTTCGTATTCCTCATATATTACATTATACAAAGAGTAATACTTTCATTTCACGATTACAAGAATCAGCTAGGGCTTTAAGATTCGATATACCAGACAATCTAAGTATGAATGACGCTATCAATATAATAGAAAATCTTAGAGCTTTCTCTCCTCAAGGATATCCAATTTGCTTGAAGGATGCTCATTTTGCAAGTGAATTATTACCCTCAGAGAATAATAAATTTATGACAGAATTTTATGAGATGAAATATAATGATAATACTAAAAAGTTTTACCAATCCCTAAGAGATAGATTTCTAAAAAAGAAATGAGATGAAAAAAATGGTTAGGATTGTACATATGGCTGATACTCATCTTGGCTATAGAGCAAGAAGAGGAGCAATTAATAAATGGGCAATTGATAATTATACCAAACCTTATGAACAAGAGCTCTATGAAGCATTTTTGAAAGTTATTGATGAGATCTCTAAAATAGATAACCTTGATTTTTTGATTCATTGTGGAGATATGTTTCATCACCCTCATATGTATAGCTCATATCCTCCTCCAGAACCCGCAAGAAGGATATTAAAACAAGGTTTAGATCTTTTTTTTAAAAATACTAAAAATCAAGTTCCTTTAATATATATAGAAGGGAACCATGGAATTTTTAGAGGATATGATTATACGCCATTTGAATCACATTTTAATAAAGATCAATATCCAAAATTATACTATTTCAAAGAAAGGGATCTAATAGAGGCAATTAAATCAAATTCTTCTTTATCGATAGAGTTTCCAGATAAAAAAGTAAGATTTTACTTATTTCCCTATTTTGAATTTAAGAGTCACGAAACTTATAAAGTAGCTTATAATAATTGGATAGAAAATCAATGTCCTCCTAAAAATGACACCTTTATTAATATTGCTATAGCACATGGCTCATTGACAATGAAATATAATGAAGGTAAAACACTCCATAAAAAAGTAATGCAAGATGATTTTCAATATGATTATATTGCATTAGGACATGAACATGGATATAGAAAAGTAACTAAGAATAGATATTATTCTGGTGGTTTATTACCATTGAATTTCAAAGAGAGGTATGAAAATCAAGGTTATTTAATTGTTGACATTGATAATAACACTAAAGAATTAACTATCAAAACTGTTTTCACAGATAAGGAACTAAAAAGAATATTTGAAGTTGTGAAAATTGACGTTTCTCCACAAGATTCCTCAGAAGAATTGATAAAAAAAATCAAAAAAGAAGTTAATAAATATGCATTAAATGAGGGATTTAACCATAATACTGCGGCAAGATTAAAATTTCAATTTGAGGGAGAAATTACATTTGAAAAAAATTGGCAAATAAATGAAATAATGGCAAAGATTAGAAGAGAATTTTTTTCTTTGTCTGAAGAATATAATATCTTACAATTAATATGGAAAATCTCTGATACATCAGGTTATATTGAGGATGATATAAGTGCTGGTAGAATCCAAGATTATATCCTTGAAAAACCAGACGAAGAATTTAAAAAATTTGTTAATGAAAAATTGAGTGAAGAAAAATCACAATTTAACGTAGATAAGCTATCTAACTTTGGAATGAATGCTATAAAAAAAGCATTAAGAATAATGGAGAAAGAAAAAGAGGTATAGTATATCAATGTTAATTACAAAACTCAATTTCAAAAATTTTATGGGATATAAACAATTGAGTTTACCAAAAGGTAAGGATGAATTTCCTGATGGGTTGATTCTAATAACTGGTAAAAACTCCTATGGAAAATCAACTATTTTAGAAGGATTGTTGTTTGCATTTTTTGGACCTAAAGTTTTCAAGGGTCGAAATGCTGCTTCATTTATAACATACGGTGTTCAAGAAAAAGCTGAAATTTATATATATTTCACTCTCGATAAAAGAAAGTATTATATCTATCGAAAGTGGGGTAGAACGGGAAGTATTAGCACAAAATTGTTTGAATTACCAGAGAATAAGACGATTTATCAAGAAATAAAACGATTCAATGTTGAAAAATTTTTTGAAATTTCTTCAGAGCAAGCAATGAGTACTGTTTTTGTACGCCAAGGTGAAGTGGAAGAATTAGCTAACAAAAGGGGAGCAGAATTGCGAGAGATGTTAATTGACTTATTTCGCTTAAACATAATTGATGATGCACTTTCTTTTTTAGATAATGAATTAAAAGGAAAAAAATATGAAAAAGAAAATCTTGAAAAATCAAGGGTACCCATAGAGAGGATTAAAGAAGATATCAATCATATCGAAAAAGAAAATAATCAATTCAAAGATATTATCACAGAACAAGAGAAAAAAAAAGAATTTTTTGAACAAGAAATTAGGAATTTTCCTTCAAATGAATTAATATCAGAGTTAGAAAATTTATATAATCAAAAGGAAATCGCATATGATAAATATTTATCATATGAAACTGATTTTAAAGCAAAAATCAAGAAAACTGATCTAAATTTTGATGATTTTGATTCTCAAGATACAATAATTAATAAAATAAAATCATTAGAAGAGAATAAAAGCAAATTACAAAAAAATAAAGATGAATTAGACAAGAAAAGAGAGGCAACATTTAAAGGTTTAGGGAAAACAAAGGGAAGAATAGAGGACATAAAAAAATCTATGAGTAAAATGGAAAAAAGTTTAAAGTTTACGATAAAAAAAGAGGGAAAAGAAATTGCACAATGTCCCACCTGCCAAAATGAGTTGACAAAAGAGCATTATAATGAAATGATTATGAATTTCACTAATGATATAAATTTAAATCAAGAAAAGATTGATTCCATCACTAAAATTTTAACTAATTTTGATAAGGAAATAAAACCACTTCAAGATGAATTAGATAA
>CAYNEU010000170.1:0-2002 GCA_964396275.1 uncultured archaeon
TGAGTGAATGTTAGTTAATTTTTAAACTTCTTAATAATACTATGTTAGTCTCTTCTTGAATCTCTCGCAGGGAAAGAGAGTTTTAATTTTCAAGCAACTGAATTATTATTCTACTTTACAGCCTTTAATGTGAACAAAAGAGGAATTTCAGCCTTTTGATTTTTTAAATGAAAAAATCCATCGGATCCACGTTCTACAAATGGGAATTGTTTCCAAACCGTGAATGGATATTCATATAGGTATTCAATTCTCAAACCCGCTTCAATTAGTGAATTAATTACATCTGACATACTGTGAGCCCATTCATACTCTTTTTTTGGCTCAATCTTATTATCTAAAGCATATGATCCATCTGCAATAAATTCCATTGGTTTAGGATCGTGGAAATAGTTGTAATAAACTTGAAGATCTTGGATATCTTTGGTTTCATTATCAAAAATCATTGAAAATGGATGACTCTCAGCCATATAAAAGAATCCCCCCGGTTTTAGGAAATAATTAATAATGTTTCCCCATTCCTTCAAATCATTTAACCAACAAAGTACTCCAATTGAAGTATATACAATATCAAATTTTTTAGATAGAACCTTAGGCAAATCATAGAGATTCGATTCAATGAAATTAGCTTCAAGCATTGTTTGCATTGCTAATAATTTTGCTAATCGAATTCCTTCACTGGAGATATCAATTCCTGTGACTATAGCTCCTTCTCTTGCCCAAGAAAGTGTATCAAGACCAAAGTGGCATTGGAGATGTAATAATGATTTTCCTTTCACATCCCCCATTTCTTTCAATTCATAAGATTTTAAAGTAGTTTTTCCCTTTAAAAATGATTTTACACTATACTCCTCACTTTCTGTTTCGTAGTGTAACCGAGCAAACTCATCCCAGAGTTCTTTATTTGCATCGTAATATTTCTTATTCAACTTTTTCCACTCTCAAAATTAACTATGTTATTAAATTTAAAGACTTATATATTATGATTATAAAAGAAACAACCTTGATAAAGATATTAAGAAGCCTATACCACGTGTATTAATGATGCTTTATGAAAATTATATTAGTTTCTCTTTGGTTCCTTTAATTAATATTATCTCCCTCATTAGTAGTGCACCCTCCTAAAATTATAAGAGCATCTTAAATATTACTATTTTATCAAACTCCTGTGTTATGATTAGAAAAAGATATAAATTTCATACATTCTTTATTAAATTAACTTTTCAAAGGGGACTTGGTGTAGCCCGGTGGCACAGCAGGCTCCAGATCCTACAAGCAAAAGCTGTACCGTGGACACCTGTCGGTCGGGGGTTCAAAGTGAAGCTTAAGATCTAAGCTTTTTGAAACTCCCCCAGTCCCCACATTCTTTTCAATGTAACCGATGATTTATTCTCCAACAGATTAAAATGGATTGATTTTAACTGGAATTTCATTGTTTTTAGTCTTTTAAATTCATTTTTTTAATATAATTTAAATAGAAGATTTTCGTGAAAACCCGATTTCACGATCATTTAGGTGAAACTTTCAAAATTTTTACTCTTAAGGAAATCCCTTTGGTAGGACTCAATTATAAAAGCCTAAGAGCGAGAATAAAAACAGTAAAATATTAAAAGTTAAAATGAAATTTATATTAAATATTGAATCTAAATAGAATGCAAAAGTTATTAAGATGTTTCGAATCGAAAAAATTGGAGAATTCCATTTTTATATTAAAGTATTAGGCACATTTCCCCCCTCTGTTGCGGAACGATTTATCACTGAATTTACTGAAAGTACAAAAGGGTTAAATAATTTCTCTGTTATAGTTGATGGATTAGATTTAATAATACTAAATCTTAAATCATTTGAAATAATTTTGGATTTCCTTAAAAAAAATAATGAAAGGCTAGTAAGATCTTCTTACATCGTTGCTGGGAATCCCGTTTTAGATAAAGAAGCTCAAATTTTACTCGATAGAGCAGATTCTCCAAAAAGAAAAATAGTAAACACTCTTGAGGAAGCAAGA
>CAYNEU010000171.1:0-3215 GCA_964396275.1 uncultured archaeon
GCTATATTCTGTGATATTGTACTTACTTCAGATAAAGCAAAGTTTGGCCAACCAGAAATAAAAGTAGGTGTTTTACCGCCTATAGCAGTATTAGCTTTTCCCCAAATCATTGGAAATAAAAAAGCTTTTGAATTAATCATGTTAGGTGAAATAATCGATGCTAAGGAGGCTCAGAGACTTGGAATTTCTAATCATATTTTTCCGATTGAATCATATGAGCAAGAATTTGCTAAATTTATCGAATCTTTTAAGGATATAAGCACAATTATTTTACAATATACAAAGAAAGCATTCAACAAAGCCTTAGGATTCGATTTTGAAACCAAACTAGATGAAATTGAAGAATTTTACCTTAAAGAATTAATGTCTACTTATGATGCAAATGAAGGCTTACAAGCATTCTTGGAGAAACGAACACCCAATTGGCAAAACCGTTAATTTTTTTAAATTTTATAATAATTATATTTAAATTAAAATAATAATAAAACAAATTGTAGGAAATTGAGATGAAAGCAGCTGTTTTTGAAAAAGTTAAGGAACCCTTAAAATTAGAGGATAATTATCCTGACCCAAACATTTCCGGCGAGATGGGTCATGCTATAATAGAGATAGAAGCATGTGGAGTTTGTCATACTGATTTTGGTTATTTAGAACATGGTGTACCGACAGTAAAACAACCCCCTCTTATATTAGGTCATGAAATCTCAGGACGTATTAAAGAGGTAAGTAACGATGTAAAAAATTTCAAAGAAGGAGATCATGTTATTATTCCTGCTGTGCTTTCTTGTGGGTACTGTGTTAATTGTAGAACAGGTAGAGAAAATATTTGCCTTAATCAGATAATGCTTGGAAATCATATTGATGGAGGATTTGCTGAGCAAATTAAAGTTCCTATAAAAGATGTAGTTCACCTCCCTACCGAAATGTCTTTAGAAGAAAGTTGTATAATTTCGGATGCTATTTCAACACCGTATCATGCTGTAAAAAATCGAGGTCAAGTAAGACCCGGTGATTGGGTAGTAGTAATTGGATGTGGAGGAATTGGATTAAATGTCGTTCAAAATGTAAAAGCAGCAGGTGGTCTCCCAATAGCCGTTGATATTGTCCCAAAAAAGTTAGAAGTTGCTAAGCAAATTGGTGCTGTAGAAACTATTTTAGCAAAAGATATGGATGAAAGAGAAATTGTTGGTGCTATTCGAAAAATAACAGGAGGAGGAGCAGATATAGCTTTTGAAGCTATTGGACACCCCGCAACAATGAAACAAGCATTTAATAGTTTGCGAACTGGAGGTCGATTGGTTGCCGTGGGATATTCACCCAAGCGTTGGGATGGGTTCGATATTGGTCGTGTAATGTTTCGAGAAATGGAAATTATGGGAAGCCTTGGTTGTCGTCCTGTCGATTATCCCCATATTATCGACTTGGTTAAGAATGGATCACTTCAGGTTAAACCGTTAATTACCCACAAATTCCCACTTTCAGAAATTAATGAAGCTTTTGATGTTATGCGTCGCGGAGAGGGAATTAGAATACTAATATTATGCCAAAAATAGAGGTTTAATAAAATTTTTAATTCATTTTTAACTTTCCAATATAGATTGAATCAAGGGGATAAAAAGATTGTTTGAACAATTTAAAGATTGGTATAAAAACCGTCATGAATATGCAAAGAAGTGGAAAGAAAGTACCGGTGGAAAAGTAATAGGAACGTTCTGTACATATGTACCTGAAGAAATTCTCTATGCTGCAGATATTCTACCAGTAAGAATATTAGGTAGCCACGAGCCACAAGATGTCTCTGAACCGCATATTTTTGCTATGTTTTGCCCTTTCTGTCGTGATTGTTTAGCACAAGGATTAAAGGGTAGGTTTGACTATCTTGATGGAATTACAATTGCTCAAAGTTGCCTCCATATTAGACAAGCTTTTACGAGTTGGGATATCCACATTCCGGTGGATTTCAAATATTATTTGCCACATCCTATGAACGTTCAGAGCCCTCATGCCATTCCTTATTTAACAGAAGAATTAAAAGCCTTCAAAAAAGCAATAGAAGAATGGACAGGGAAACAAATCACAGATGAGGATATCAAGCGAGGGATTGAGATAATGAACAAAAATAGACGACTTTTAGAACAAGTATATGAATTGAGAAAAAATCCTAATCCACCTTTGACTGGTCTTGAAGCAATGTATATGGTGGTATCTTCGCAAATGGTCGATAAACGAGAACATAATAAAGCATTAGAAGAACTTCTGCAAAAACTTCCCTCAAGACACTTAGATAATCCAGGTGAACGATTAATGATATTAGGATCTGAAGATGATGATACTGAATTTATAGCAATGGTCGAAGATTTAGGGGCAAGATTCGTTATTGATGATCATTGTACTGGTACTCGGTATTTTAACACGGAAGTAAATATGAATGAAGATTTGCTAGCTTCAATAGCAGAAAGGTATGTAAAACGTATACCATGTCCCAGTAAAGATTGGCCTCAACGAAAAAGACTTGATTACATTCTCAAATTAGCCAAAAAGTATGATGTTAAAGGAGCTATCATAATGCAGATGAAGTTTTGCGATCCCCATGAACTGGATACAGTTGTAATCAAGGAAGCTTTAGAAAAAAATCTTGATATTCAGACTTTATTCCTTGAGTTTGATGTTACTGTTCCAATTGGTCAATTCAAAACACGGGTAGAGGCGTTTCTTGAAATTATTAGAGAGGAGGATCTTTTTTAAAAAAAGGAGTGAATAAAATGATGGAAACTAAATATCCAACAGAACCATTAAAATGTTGGAATAAAGCTAAAACTCTTAGAGAGAATTATTATAAAGATTTTGCTGAGGCTCACGAAAAAGGGGGCCTTCGATGGGCAGGAGGAGCTTGGTCTTTTGATGCGATTCCTGCTGGTTTAGGAGATGATGTTTATTCTTTAACGGGAGAACCTTATGGTGCGACTGTTGCATTTAATGATAAATTTGCTTTAGAGTGTCAGGAAGCTACTGAAGCTAGGGGATTTGCGCGAGATCTCTGTTCCTATATGCGAAATTATTGGGGCTCTATCCTCATCAACAAATATGCATGGCCTCAATTTTCTGAAGAATTCCCAAAAGCAGATTTCATATGGCAAGATCATATATGTTGTTCCCATTCAAAATGGTATCAAGTAGCAAGTGAACTTGAGGGAGGAATTCCTATGTTCTCAATT
>CAYNEU010000172.1:0-13513 GCA_964396275.1 uncultured archaeon
ATAACATAATCTGTAAATGACAAAATCTCAGGATCATGTTCAATGATAATAACACTGTTTTCTTCTTTCACCAGGCGTTCTAATAATTGCATTAACTTAACCGCATCATAAAATGATAATCCAACAGTGGGTTCATCTAGAATATATAAAGAATTACCTTTACGTGCTTTTCCTAATTCTTTTGCTAATTTAATACGTTGTGCTTCTCCACCACTTAGTGTTGGAGCGGGCTGTCCAAGTGTAATATATCCCATTCCTATTTCATCAAGAATCTTAAGTATTTTTAAAATGTTGGGTTGAGATTTAAACAGATCTAATGCTTCACTTACAGTCATATCTAATACATCTGATATTGTCTTATTTTTATATTTAATTTCCAAGATTTCTGGCTTATATCGTAAACCTTTACATTCTTTACAAGGGATAGTAAAACTATTAAGAAATGAAATTTGTAAATCTGTTTCACCACTACCTTTACAAGATGGACACCTCCCGTTATCAGAATTATAAGAAAAGTGTCCTGCTTTATATTTTCTTTTTTTTGCTTCTGGTGTTTTAGCAAATAAATTCCTTATTTTATCCCAGATACCAATAAAAGAGCACGGCGTAGAAGTTCTCACTCTTGATATTGGTTTTTGATTTACTACAATAACCTCATCAATGTGTTCCCATCCTTCTATAACACCAAAATATTCTAAAAGCTCATCTCCATTTTCCTCATTTTCTTGATTATTTTCATTTGTCTTTTGTGTAAGATCAACCCCTTTTTTGAAATATGGTGTTATTAAAGGAACCAATGTATCTAAAATTAGAGAGCTTTTCCCTGATCCAGAGAGCCCCGCAATCCCAACCATCATCCCTAAAGGAATATTTACAGTAATATTTTTAAGATTATTTGTTTTTACTCTTCTAATTGTCAAGAATTTAGTGTTCTTATCAATAATTTTGCGTTCCTCACTAAATTTATCTGGTAATTTAATTTCTCCTGCTAAAAATTGACCTGTATAAGAATTTTCTACTTTTTTGATCTCTTCTAATTTACCTTGATATACTATTTCACCTCCATTTACGCCTGCGCCAGGCCCAATGTCGATAATCTCATCAGCAATAGCTATGAAACGCTTATCATGCTCAACCACTATGACAGTATTTCCTAAATCTCTTAATTGAATTAATAAATTAATCAACGATTCCTTTTCTAATTCATGTAAACTCATGCTTGGTTCATCTAGTATATAAATGAGAGAATCAAGACCTGCGTCTAAATGTGTCATAAGAGATAATCGTTGAAGTTCACCACCACTTAATGTAGGCAAGGAACGGTGTAAATGTAAATATGAAAGACCAACATTTACCATGCGTTTTAGTCTTTCTAATAAACTATCTAACATTGAATTACCCTGTGGAGTTCGTATATGGTTACCATTTAAAACTTCTAAAAATTCTATTAATTCATCAATAGTCATCATAGCTAACTCACCGATATGTTTATCTGAAATTTTAACCTCTCTCGCTTGTTCATTTATACGATAACCATCACATTCTTCGCATTTTTTATTTGACATAAAATTTTTATGAATTTTTTGTGTTCTATATGTGCTTTTTGACTCTGTAAGAGCACGTTGTACATGTGGAATGATTCCTTCAAATTTTCTTTCTAAAATTCCAGTAAATGTTTTTGATTCCCATTCAAAAGGTAGTTTTTTACCGCTTCCATATAAAAAAACCTGCCTTATTTTGTCTGGTAAGTCTTTATATGGTGTTGTGATGTCAAAATCATAAAACCTTGGTAATTGTTCAACAAACCTAATTTGATCAGCAAAAACAGCTGAACCCGCTTTTGTTATTTGAATTAAATTTCTATTATAATCTTGAACGATTAAATCCTCAGTAATATTCATAGTATACCCTCTACCTTTACAAGATAAACACATACCAGAGGGTTCATTAAAAGAAAAATATTTGATTTGTTTTCTATCTATAACCATTCCACATAACTCACATTCAAGATTATCATTAACGGGTTCCTTACAAATAGGACATATTAATATACCTTCAGTAGCATAAAGCATTCTCAGTAAACTATAAATTCCTGTTTTAGTTCCAACTGTTGAGCGTGGATTAAATACACGTGTAGTTCGTTGTTCCACCGCTACCGTGGGACTTAACCCTTCGATTAAATCAAAAGGCTTTTCATCTTCAAACTTAGGCGGAAAGCCGATAGATTGAAGATATCGATTCATCCCTTCATCAAATATAATATCAAATGCTAAACTCGATTTACCTGAACCTGAAACTCCCGTGATAAGAATTATCTTTCCCTTGGGGATAATAACATTTAGATTTTTTAAATTATGGATTCTTGCACCAACAATTTTTATCTCATCCATATTCTAACTCATCACTTTTTCTAATTTACTTTCTGAAAAATATAGAATGCACAATCATAATCTTTAGGATTTTTTTTAACCATGTTAATTTCATTTTCATATGGTTTCAATTTTTCTAACTCTGTAGATTTTTTAAATTTAAGACGTAATTCCTTGATCTTTTTTTGCATTGGCATATAATATTCTCTCAACCAACATTCCTCTGGTAGTAAAAACTTTTTTACGAGATTAAAACCACATTTAGAAAAGATTTCCAAGTTATTTTTAATCCATTTTATTGCTTCCCCTACTATCAAAAACCCATTTATTTTTAATACTCGATTGCATTCTGTTAAACTCTTCTTGCTATTAAGGAGGTGTAATACTCCTTCATCCCAAATAAAATCAAAACTCTCCACTGGGAATTCTGTATTATATAAGGAACGATTGAATATTTTTATACAACTTGAGAGTCCTTCATTTTCGACTTTTAATTTAAATTTATCTAAAGCATCCTGATTAATATCGATTCCGATAATTTCTCCATCACTAAGCTTAGCTAATTCGATTGTTGCGATACCAGACCCACAACCAATATCTAAAATATATGCATTTTCCATCTTAGGTAACATTTCAAAGGCTTTCCTTGTATATTTAAGAAAAACTTCTCGCATTCTTTCTGGATTTAATTCTTTCAAAATATCTATACTCATTTATTCTCCACTCCTATTTTTCAACTATAAAATCGTTTTAAAACTCTTAAAGCTAATAATGTAATCCATTTACTTTCCTTTCCCTTTTGTTCGATATTTGCTTGCATTTGTCCATTAAAAGTTTTTTCTAAAATCCAACGACCATTATCATTTTGCTTAGACACAACTAAATCAATAGCTTCTTTCATTCTATTATCCTTATAACCTAATTTTGTTAATATATCTAAAATTTCTAAAGCATCGATTTTCCACATTAAAGGAAAACCGAATTGAGTCCATTCTTGCTTTGCGACAATATCTAAATTATGACTTTGTTTGTAAATATGATGATTAAGCATGTATTCAGTAGCTTTATCAATAAAATCATTTATTTTATCTGATCTTTTATCTGGAGGAATTTCTGCTAATGCTTTTAAATTTTTTACAACACCCATATGACATGTATGTTTTCCCCAACAATTCTTATATCGTTCATATGGCCATCCTTTGGGAGCTCTTTCTATTCCGTCATCATATCGTTGATATTTCAAAATCCATTCAATTCCATTTTGAACTCTTGAATCCTCTAAAAATCCAAATCTTATTAGCGCCCAAATCATATTTCCAGTTAAACATGGGATAATTTGATCATGAACACCACCATCATTCTTATTGCCATGAACAGAAAAACCACCACTTTCACGATCCTGCGAACTTTTAAGAATAAATTCACAAGTTTGCTTAATTTTTTCATCACGTTCATCCGCATTAAGTTCTGCTAATAGTATAAAACTCCACACTGTCCCTTTATATTTTGTATATACATAGAAATTCTCCTTATTTACCCAGTATCCCCCTTCTTTCTGTTTGCTTAGAATCTTGGGGACTACACCCTCTGTCATAATTCTTTCCTTTACTTTCACAATTTCCCTGTTATTATCATTTTGATTCATTATATCTTTTAAAGTGAAGTATTGAACAGATGGATTTTGATCTTCTAATAACCACTCTATTGTTTCTGAATTTAAAAAAGATTTCCAACTACTTTTCACTTTTCATATCTCTCTTTTATTGTTAAATTTTAATTTTTGATAAATCTTTAAACAGATTTTCCTCTAATGTGAGAATTTGGAATACTAAATTTTGCAACATATCAATATCAACTTGGTTTAAACATTCTGCTTTATATTCTTCAGCTGCATACTTTAATGTTTTAGCAAGAAAGGTCCACTTTTCAGCAGAATTATTTATTTTCGGTAAAACTTTCTCCAAAATTTTAAATTCTTCATTATGCCAAGCATTTGGACCTTCTCTTAATTCTGGATGAGTAATTAATTCTTCAAGAAATATTTTATACAAATTTCGAAAGTTTGCACCGCCGGTACCCCAAGTTTCTATATAGCCATATATCATTTCAAACATTAAACTTGCTATTGAGATCTTTCTACCTAAATTATCTTTTGTTTCTCCTTTTAATTTCTCTTTCCAATTATGAATTGAACCTGCCAATAATTTAAGACCTTGAATACCATGATTATTCATTGAAGGTCGTAACATATTGTTTACTACTTTTTGTATGGCAAGTTTAGCACCTGCAGCAAAGGGTGGATGCTTTCCATCTGGTCTTCTCTGCATAGAAAATTGTGTGTTTTTTGGGCGCATAAATTTTGGACCATACTCAGAACTTCGCCCTCTCTTTAGTTGCTCTATCGAAACCTCTTTGAATCCCTCAAATTCCGAGTCTCCTATATAAGCAATTTTTTTTTCTTCATCATATCCCGCTAATGTTATTGCATGACCACCAAAATGAAATTCTCCTTCTTCCTCGAAATAAGGTAAATAACCTAAGTCAATCTGAATAATTAATGGGATATCTTGATTAATTAATATTTTTGATTCTTCCCAAGCTTTATCAGCACTAGTGAAAGACTGTTTTCTTAATATGATTCCTAGTAAACGACATGCTAATGAGTTCGGTTCAATAGTTCCTTGTTTACCACCTAGGAAAAAGGGGATATACGACTCAGGAATAAAAGATAGATTACTAGTAGTATCGAAAAAACCAAATCCCATTGTCGCATCTAGCCCAAAAGCCATAGCTTCTGACATAGGAAAGCTATAAAATTCAAAAAGATCTCTCATAGAAGATGATTCACAATGGTATCCCACCCTATGAATAAAATTATTTACCATATACTTCTTGACCATTTCTTTTTCCTCCATTTTCGATTTCGCCTAACACCCAATTCAAGAATTCAATATCTATTCCTAAGATTTTAATGGGATGCAAAAATAAACCTCTCACATTTAAAGACATTTTAGAATTCTCCTCTAGCATTTCTTCCAATTCTTTTTTATGCTTTTTAATCGTGTTTAATGAGTAAGTAATTGCCTCAATTAGTTGTTTATGTGGTAAAATTGGTAGCATGGAAAACGCAACATAAAAATATTCATCATTTTTTCCTATAAATTCTTTTAATACATTATATGTCTTTCTTTTTAGAATTTCAAAACCATAATCTGTAATTGAATATACTTTTCGTATACGATTATCAACTTCTTCTCTATAGGAACCTACTAACCCCTTTTCTTCCAGATTGTTTAAATCATTATAAATAGATGACTTTCCAATGCTAGTCCACTCTCTCATGCCTCTTTCATCAATTCTTTGATTAATACTATATGCATGACTTGGAAATTCTGCTATCAAACCTAAAACTACAAATTCCCTATGGTTTAATTCATACTCTGTTTCTGAATTCATTTTAAAGATCAATTCGTTTTTAAAAATTTTTCAAATATTCTCTTTTCATAATATTATTAACTTAGAATATTATTGATCAAGAATATATAAATATTTGCATTTTTAAAAACAAATATCAATGACTTAAAATCTTTGAGGAAAAAGCCTAATTTTATAAGAGAATATTTTAAAGCACTTAGTATAACTATTAATATTGTCTCCTTTTTTTTAAGAAAATTTTGAAAAAGAAATTCAAATTAATCTCTCGTTTTTATTTTTGGTTTGGTTAGAATATGCTCACATTTAGGACAAATTTTATAATAGCGATAGCCTTGCATAGTGCTAAAAAAATTTGAACCAAGGATACCTGCTGGTAAAATAAAAAGTGATACTCCAAGAAAGGCTAAAGCTATTGTACAAAAACGACCAACTGTAGTTATAGCATATACATCACCAAATCCTGTAGTTGTAAATGTGATAATTCCCATCCACAAAGCAGTAGGGATATCTGAAAATTTTGTTGGTTGAGCACTTCTCTCTAGATAATAAATTAATGTAGAAGCGAATATAAGAAATATCCCGCAGAGTATGATTGTGACAAAAAACTCTCGTTTTGTTTCCTTAAAAATTAATCCCGCAACTCTAAATACATCAACAAAATGCCCAATTTTAAATATAACTAACATCCTTAAAATTTGTAGATATAAAACTAAAATGCCTACATTACTGAAAACCGCCATAAGATATAGAGCAAAAAGGATAATTAAATCAATAATAGCAATTGGGCTTAAAATATATTTTATCCTCCCTCTAATAGGATCTTTATATTTATCTTTTTTTGAGGCAACGATACACCAGACTCGTAATAAATATTCAGCGGTAAACACAATGATTGAAAATAGTAACAAAGAATTTAATAAGGATCTAAGCCCTAATGATAATTCTGGGTTAGTTCCAATCATTATTGCAAAAACATTTAGTGTTATAATGCTTGCGAAGAAAATAAATACAATCTTTTGTCCTAATTTAGTTGGAAATCTAAATTGAATTGACTTATAAATTTTCTTTTTATAGTTCCCCTTGAAAGTAGTTTTTAAAGCTTTTTTTTTATCTTTCTTCTTTCTTAATTTTATTATAAACTCAGATTTTGGAATAATTTCTTGACAATTTGGGCAAACTTCTAAGGATGGTTTCCTTTCATCAATTTCCTCGAGAAATCCCGATACAATAACACTAGCAGGTAATAAGAATAATGTTATCCCTATAAAGGATATGGCTCCTGATACGATTTTTCCAAGTAGAGTTAATGGTACAATATCCCCATATCCTATTGTAAAGAGATTTATTGCTGTAAACCACATAGCGCTAAAGAGATTAGCTATTTTATCAGGTTGGGCTTCATGTTCAGCAATATATATAAAAATAGATCCAAAAAACATCAAAATTAAAGAGAGCATTAACGTGATTAATAATTCTTCCTTCTTTCGTTTTATTACCCCTAATATGATTTTAAAAGATGCAGAATAGCGACTGAATTTAAAAAATACAAATAAACGCAACAATCGTGCAATATCCATTACTTCATAAACAAAAATACCTATTAAAAATATTACAAATGAAATAGCACTTAGAAAATCAATTATTCCTGTAATGCTTGTATAATAATTCCATCGTTTTGAAATTGAATCCCTATTTATAACATTTTGATTATAAGTCCAAATGCGGAGAAAATATTCTAACGCAAATGTTAAACCAGTTATACACGATAATATTACAAAAATCACATGAAAATGTTGCTGTAAATTTATATTAGTTTCTAATATTGCAATAATACCATATACTAAACTTGATAAAATCAGCCAGATTGCTATTAGTTTTGCTGAAATAGTTCTAATTATAGGAAAACTCAAACTTTTAAGGATTTGCTCTTTAAAATTATGGTCCTCAATATTTCTATTTGTTTCCATAATTATTACTAAAATTTAAAAATTTTTTAAAAATATTATTAAATTTCATATTTTTATAGTTGCTAGCAGAAATTAATCTAAAATTGGAGTTAAAAAGAATATTGAGTTAATTAGATATTTAATCTAATATAAGATAAAATTTGTTCTTTTGTATTGCGATTTGTAAGGGTAAAAATGATGAAAAATTACTCATGGTATTTCATTAAATTTATAAAAAGAGAAATCAAAACAAAATGTAACCTCTTTAATTTTTAATTAAAATTGAATGTGAAATGCAATATGCGTAGAATTATAACAAAAAAAAGAGTAATTTTAATTTTGCTTTTTCTCTCTGTTTTTATATTTGGAACCGTTTTAATCTTTACAGTTCCTTTTAGTGTTAGAAGCACTTATGGGCTTACAACGCAAACTTCAGATGGAGTAACGATTTCTTTCAACGTCTTCGAACCACAAGAAAGTCTTTATCAAAAATATAATGACAACAATCCAAAAAAAGCCGTTATAATTGGGCATGGTATCATGGCAGACAAGGAAATAATGAAAGGATACGCTATTGAATTGGCTAATGCAGGCTTTATCGCAGTAGTGTTTGATTTCAGAGGACACGGACAAAGCCTCGGGGAAATCGATCGAGGAGCGATCATTGATGATGTTAGAGCCATTAAAGGTTATTTAAATTCTAGAGATGATGTCGACATAAATAATCTCGGATATATAGGTTATTCTATGGGGGGCTTCCCAGGAAATCAAATTATTTCGGAAGATACCGATTTTAAGTGTTTCATTGGAATTGGAACGGGATTACCCACAGAAGATTATCACCCTGAATATTCAATAAAAGCCAGTTCTAATCGAAGCTTAAATATCCTCATGATTCAAGCTCGATTTGACGAAGTGGTTACGTTATCAAGACTAAAAGACGGTATGGCATTAAGACTCAATATGACTCCCGAGGATATCGATGTAAATAAACTGTATGGAAGCTTCCAAGACGGTAACGCTTCCATGATCTTCCTAGACGATAACACTAATCATTTATTACTCGCTTGGGATCAAGATTTTATAAGAGAAGCTAGAAATTGGGTGATTAGCACATTTCCAGACGTAAGACAACCCGATGAGAATTTTTATGTAAATATAAGATATATTATCTTGATAACTCAATTAATTGGTGGTATTGGATTGTTTTTTTTAATTATTGATCCTCTTTATGAATTAATCTTGAAAACTAGAAAAACAAATCGAGAGGACGAAGCAATTTTAAAAGTAGATTTGCCTGATGTGTCATTAACCAATTTAGCATTACGAACAGTTACCTATTCTTTAATATTTGGCTTACCAGGAATACTTATTTTTATGCCTTTATATTTCTTTCCTTTATTTACAGCTGGAAATGTTTTAATGCTTTTATGCGGTCAAATGTTTGCAATCTTAATTTTACTTTGGAGAATTGGGAAGAAAGCTGACATTCCTTTAAAACACATTTTAATTGGACCATTTAAGAGTAGAAAGAATTTCACTAACCAAATACTTTTAGGAGTAATCTTAACAACCATTTTGTATATAATCATCTATTTATCAATAGGGCTAAACTATTTTGCTATGTTACCATCTCTCACTAAAATAGTATTCATTCCAATTTGTTTTGCGATATGTTTCTTTGTCTTTCTCATATACAGCTTACTAAACCAAACAGTTCTCCAAAATAAAATCAAAGATGGATTTAAAGGACAGATAATAGCGGGATTAATTACTTTTGGGGTACAGATTTTGTACATGATAGTATTTCTGTTACTTTTTAGCTTTTTATTAGGAAGTTTTTTCAATTTTGGAGTCTACGTGCCTATTACCATACCTACCACTTTACTATCGAGTTTTATCTATGTTGCGATATATAAGAAAACCGGAAACATAATCTCAAGCACATTAATAAACAGTTTTATCGTTACAATGATAATCATTACGGTATCAGTTATTTAAATTCCAACTTCTTATTTTTTTGTAAACATTATAGAGAATATTTAAAAATAGAACAATAATTTGAAATATGGAAAAAAAACTAATTTTTATTAGATTTACCTATTGGTATGGTGCTATTCTTGATCTATTAGTTTTCCTTGATATGATCATTTCAGTAATATTTGAATTTTCAGTATCACTACCAAATGTAAGTACAGATATCTCTTATAAATATCAAACGGGAACTGGAGCATTTTTAATTTTAGGATGGACAATTCTTCTTATTTGGGCAGACCGAAAACCGATTGAAAGAAAAGGTATATTAATCCTAACAGCAATCCCAGTTGTAGCTGGTATTATGATTGTAAATGTTTTCTATACTTATTTCTGGATTCTTTCTGGTATAACACTTATAATCTTTCTGATTGCGTATTTAATCGCAAGGAAGAAAAATATAGGTTAAAAATTACTTACTAAATTTGATTATCAAGAGAAGTAATATTTGATTTATTTTTTCATAAAATAAATGAAATAAGTTTATATATAAACTTCATCTATTCATCTTAAACATTCAATTAAACTTAAAAATAAGTAAGGTCGAATTAAAAATGAGTGAGAAAAAAAAAGATTCAAATGAATTATTAAACTTCTTGATGATAATCATCGGTGGCCTTTTCGTCTTAATGGGTATAATTAATATCTTAGCTTGGTTAGGGATTGATGTAGGATTTGCTATATCCATTCCTGCTATTCTCGGATCTTCCGGTTTAGTTTCTATCGTTCTTGGATTTTGGTGTTTAATCTCAGGCATTGGCATGTTTCGTGAAGAAGAATATGCTCTGGGAATGGGCTTAGTTGTATTAAGTGTTATGGCTGTTCAGACATTATCAGTAATGTTAACATGGGGCGGTACTGAATGGTGGACAAATTGGATCAACTACATCATCTTAATTGCTTTTATAATTGGAGTATTAGGATTTTTCTGGCTAGTGTTTACTTATAAAAGATATGATTAAGCGAAAAGTATTTTTATATTTTTAATTACCTATTTTTTTTTTAATATTTCATACCTCTAATTTTTCATAAATAAAATTGAAAAAAGAAAATTTTTTATAATAATCAAAGAAAATATTGATAATCTTTAACATATATGTTAAAACGCTCTAATAGTCAAGTTTTAGGAATTGTAGGGAGCCCCCGTCGAGGCGGTAACACTGAGATTTTAGTAGATGAAGTATTATCCGGTGCAAAATATGCTGGAGCTTTAATTAAAAAAGTAATATTAAATGATTTAAATATTAATCCCTGTCAAGCTTGTAACAGTTGCTATAAAACAGGTAAATGTATGCATAAAGATGATATGATTGAATTACTGGAGAAGATGGAGGGAAGTGATATCTGGGTTCTTGGTACTCCTATATATTGGTGGGGTCCTACAGCACAATTTAAACTGTTTTTAGATAGATGGTATTGTCCAAAACATCAAGATTTTAAAGGAAAGCAAGTCATTCTTATTATTCCCTTTGAAGGAGGACATCCAAAGTATGCACGCCATACAGTAGGTATCCTTACAGACGTTTTAGACTATTTGAATATGGAATTATTAGATACAATATTAGCTCCGGGGGTAGGTAATCGTGGTGCAGTGCGTGAAAAAAGTGGTATAATGAAAAAAGCTTATGATGTTGGCCAAAAAGCAATAAAAATGTTAGGAACAACATAATAGTAATATTAGGCTTTAATTATATGCACTTATCTGAGTTTCTTAAGAAAATTGAATGGTTAGAAAGCGATCACCCTTATGGAAGTGCTTGTATCAGAATTGATAGTGAAATAACCATATATGTGGATCCTGCCAAATTATCAGAAGAAAATCTGAAAAAAAAGGCTGATCTTATTTTAATGAGCCATTCCCATGATGATCATTTCTCTATTCAAACAATTGAAAATTTAGTGAAACCAACAACTA
The DNA here is from genome assembly GCA_964396275.1 of uncultured archaeon. Classification (GTDB taxonomy): domain Archaea; phylum Asgardarchaeota; class Lokiarchaeia; order Sigyniarchaeales; family SOKP01; genus Loki-b32. Next base: position 11,700 of record CAYNEU010000172.1, read on the forward strand.
TTATTGTATGTCCTTATGATTGTAAGGAAGCATTATTAGAGAAAATTTTGATATTTAATCCAAAATTTGGTTCAATTTCATCCACTTTTTCAGTTAACTCATAATTATTGAAAATAAAGCTGAAAAGTATTTTTATTTTTATCTAATTTTTTAGTATGTATTAAAACAAAAGAATAAACCTTTTCTCAAAAAATTAAAATTTTAAATCTCATTTTACAAACCATCTTTGGATTAAAATAATACAAACTTAGGAAAATGACTAAGGGGATAAATACTCATTCTAAAAAATCATTCAATAAGGTATTTTGGCCTCTTTATATATTAAATGGATTTCAAAGTGTAGCATATGGGGCAATGATTGTACTTGTGGTTCCCCTTGCTCTAATTATTTGGCCAAATGATCTAGCAGAAATTCATGCGTTGGAAATGGGAATACTTTATACAACATTATCTTGGAGCGGTTCTTTTGCGGGTCTACTTTTTGGTAAACTTATTGATAAATACTCTCGAAAAAAAATTATCATCATTATTTCTCTGTTCAGAGGAGTTTCAATGTTTTTTTTAGGATTTGCTGTTTATGGGGGTGAAGATAATACATGGTGGTATTTTTTTATTTTCATTGCTCTTTTTGGCTTCTTTGCTGGAGGCTCATGGCCAGCTATTAATTCATTATCTAATGATATCGTCCCCCGAGCTTACCGCTCTCGATTTTTTGGTATATATCAAATTGTACTTAATACAACAAATATAATAGGTTGGTTAATAGCTACATTCCTAGTCCAAATTGGGCTTTGGAGGATTTTTTTTTGGGGTATTGGAATATCTATTCTTCTCGGAGGTCTAATTTTTGCACTCAACAATGAAGAGCCTAAAAGGGGTGCTCAACAAGAAGAATTATTCGATTTACTTCAAGACGATTCCATTAAGTATGATTTTCAGATAGATAAAGAAATGATGCGGAAAACTATGCTTAGCAGAACTAATATTGTAGCTCTTATTGAAGGAATTTTTACTTGCATTCTTATGAGTAGTCTCAATTTTTTAATTTTAAATTATGTTCAAAATCCCCCTTATAATTTAGCCCCATTTTCAATAGGAGTTTTTATGGTTTTTTTTGGATTAACAGGCGGATTGGTGGGTCAAATATTTCTATCCAGAGTTAGTGACAAAATAGCTCTAAAAGACCCAGTAAGAAGATTACCAATTATAGTTATTGCTATAATAGGAGGTTTAATTACTTTCGCTCTTTTCTTTTTCTTACCCTGGGTTCCATTAAGCCCAGAACAGGGTAAGAATATTGCCTATATTATGACAATACCTACTATGTGGCTGATGGGTGCGTTATTTTTCACCTCGAGAAGTATCTTTTCTCTTTATATCGTAAATCAAAGTCCGGTAATACAACAGATCAACTTACCTGAAGCACAAGGTCAAATAGTTTCTTGGAACCAATTTTTAGAACAATTTGGGCGCGGTCTTGGCCCCTTATTATGCGGAATTATGTTAGCTTTTACAAGCACAAATTATCAAATAACTGTCTTAATTGTTTGTTTATGTATTCTGCCCGGAGTGATACTATGGATTTTAGCAATGAAATGGTTTCCTATGGATAGAGAAAATATTAAAGCTATTTTAGCTGATCGCGTAGAGATTCTAAACTCTAGAAAAAAGTAATATCTTATTTTTAGATAAAAGAAGAAAGTTTATCACGGCTCATACTAGAATTTGAGCTCAAGATGAAATCACTCTTATATGATTATATTCAAATTAATTGAATCAGATATATATTTCTATAGAGCTTATAATAAATAATT
>CAYNEU010000173.1:0-2545 GCA_964396275.1 uncultured archaeon
ACAATCTCAATTGCGGGATATACTTCAGCAAGTTTAACTGTAATATATTCTCCTATAGTTGCTCCCGCATTAAGTCTTTGAAGTCCATCAAGTCTAATAATTCCTTTTCCTCTGTCTTGAACAGACGATACGGCAATACCAGTAGTTTTTTTCTTTCCCCTAATCTCGATAATGTCTCCAGGGTTTAAATCTAAATCAAGCATTATATCTTGATCTATATAACATAGAGAACGCCCACTTCGACTCTTTTCCAATCGTTCAATTCTGAGTTTCGCTGTTTTTTTCATATTGTTTTTCCGCGACATTTTAAATTCATAAAAAAAATCTAATTTTTAAAAAATCTAATTTGACTTTATAAAAGAAAAGTTATTGATGGTTTATTTTCTTTTTCTTTAATTTTTATAATAAAGTAATTATTAGAGATCTTCATTAATTTGGATGTTTAAATTATTCTCTAAATAAAATTTAAATGATTTTGATATCTCTGGTTCGTTTAGAGTTCTATTTTTATTGAGTTTCACATAATTTTTTCTTAATTTAATAATTCTTTTTTTTAATGGTAAATACCTTGAAAGATGTAGAAGTCTTCCTACGTAAATTCTTGTAATTTTATCAAGATTTTCATTATCCAAATTTGAAAATTCTCTCTTCATTTCTAAGGATTTAAGTTCAAATTTTTTATTATCCCTTTTTATAAGGATGTTCTCTAAAAAATCCTCTACAAAAGGGTTTAGCTCTGCCATTTGTGAAAGATCATATACTGCATCCGTAACATCCCACTTATATCTATTAAAATTATCAAATTTTTCATGAATTCTTTTAATAACCATATTTGGAATAGGTTCACCTCTTTTTTCATTCCACTTCAAACAAATTTCAATGGGAGTAGCGATATGAATAATAAAAAAAAAAATTTTGAGGGTTTCGGCAATATCTCTTAAATCATGTCTCATACTGGAGTAATAGTTTAAATCATCACTAATTACTATGTGCCCTTTCTCTAATTCACTTTTTATTTTTTTAAGGTTCTCTTCTCTAATGATGTATTCTTTTTCATAATCAAATTTATCGTCAGTCAATTTTTGTCTTATTATATCAGGATCAATGATTTTAACATCTAAATTATTATATCTTTTTTCAATTGCTGACTTTAATAATTTTGCAAAGGTACTTTTACCAGAAGCAGGTAACCCTACTAAACAGATTAAAAAATTTTGGTTATCCAAGAAATAAATCGCCTAAATTGTGTTAATCCTTATATTCTTTATTAATTCTCGCTTTTGTTGTCTTGAAAAAGCTTTTATTTGTAACTCTCTTCGCATTGCTTCCTTTCTACTTCGATAAGATTCGAAATATTTTAACTCAATCTTTTTCTTTCCCTTACAGAATTTAGCACCCATCCCGCTTCGATGTTCATGCCATCTTCTATAAAGATTATTGGTGTATCCCGTGTAGTAACTTCTTTTTCCAGTATTAGCAATAACTTCTAAAATATATACATAGTATACATCCATATAAAATCCTCTTGATTTTTTTAATAATTATTGGGATTGAATCTAAAAATAATTGGGAAATATATGATTTTTTAGGAAAATTTGGGAATAGCATATCGTAATCGAGATTATAGTAATATTATAAGAATTTAAAAGTATATTCTATGTTTTTAACTCACATATAATTTATCTTAATAAATATTTAACCTTCTAGTTAATTATTTCCTTTACTATATTTGGTTGCAATGTATTTGATATTCTTTATGAAAAATTTTTTATCGTTTTTATACAACCGAATTCTTCTTAAAAAACTCACAAACTGTTATCTCTTTACCACAGGAAGGACAGATAATAATTTCTTTATTATGAGAACAATCTTCACAAATCTCTGTTTTTGGAACAAATTTTTCTGATTTTTCCTTCATTTTTCATTTTCTCGTAAAAATTTTTCTTAATATGGGAAATTTATCTTGAAGTCAATTCATCTTTTTTAAATGCAACTAATTGCATTTTTAATCTTTTTTTCATTTCTAAATGTTAAATTTTTCATCAATTTTTTTTGATTTTTTATTAATTCTTTCATTATTTATAGTCTTTCTTTAAATCTTTTTGAAATAAGCTGATTTAATTTTTTAAATCTTAAAATAGAATTGACTTTATGATGTTTTACGAAGAAAAAAACCTAAAACTAAAGCTAAAGTTACTAAATTTCTATTATAGAAGGATACCAAATCATTTCTATATCTATAATTTTAAAAAAACCCATTACTTTTAATTTTTTCTATTAAAAGAAGAAAAGGGTAAGATGATCTTATAAAACAAATATAAATCAACAAGGATTTTCCTTTAGGAAGTTGTTTTTTCTTTAATTTTAAAATACATATTAAGAAATTGATTTAAATTTTTTCTTTTGCTAAAATTGATTCATAGACATTTATATAATCATCCACCATCCTTTCAACAGTAAATTTTTTTTCAACCCATCTACGACATTCTGCACGATCAATTTTATCAATTTTTTTTACTGCCTTAATCGCTTCTTCAATAGAATT
>CAYNEU010000174.1:0-15642 GCA_964396275.1 uncultured archaeon
TATTCTTGGCGTTATCTTTACATTAATCTTCTATTTAATTCCCTTTTTTACAGCTACTACTATTCAAATTATCTGTTCTTGGATCTTTTTTATCATTTTTGGATTCCTAGGATATATGTTCTCGACTTTCTCAGTGGGAAATCAGTTTGCAATATATTCGGAGGTATGTCTTCCTGAAATAAGAAGTACTGCCAACGCTATGAATGGTTTAATGGTAAATATTGGTGGCATTATTGGCAATCTTTTACTATCTTCTTTAATTGAGAATGACTTATCATGGTTGCCATTTGCAGTTTCACTAGTACTATTCATTTGGCTAGCTGGAACACTTCTCTGGATAATTCCATATTTCTATTACCCAAAAGAATCTAAAAGTTGTAGCGATATCTTGTTAGAAAGAAGAAAAGAATTAGAAGATAAAAATTATTAATCATATTTTATTAATCGAAAGAGGTTAAAGTTTATTAATAAAAAGAAAAGTAGTACAAATGCTCTAAATTTTTTATTTTAAAAAAAATATATAAAATTGATACCTGCCTTAAAAAGAAATTTCGCTTATAACAAAGGAACAAAACCCTTTATTAAAAATAAGGCAGGTATCACCTATAACTCTAAATTAACAGATTGAAAATTTAACAGGAAAGGATAATTTGAGATTTAAATAAAAATACAGCTAATTCTTTTATCATAATGTTAATTGAGCAAATAAATTATTAAGAAAAAAATTTTTACTTAGAAAATCCCTTTAAATTCAAAATTTGATATTCTTTTACATCGATATAAAAAGCATAGAAAAGATTTATAACTTAAATGTTCCTAAAATAAGATTAACGCTATTTATTTTTAAAAAAGCGAAATTTCTTAAAAAAAATAAATTTGAATATAAGGGTTGGAAAATATGTTAAATAACAAAAGAAGATCTATTAAAATATTTACTTTAACTCTTTTTGGACTATTCCTTTTATCAAGTGTTTTCACTGGTAATGGTTATATTCCAAATCAATCTTCTAGTAAAGAAAGTAGTGAACTAATTGAACCTGAAGAGAATTTTGAAGAAGAACCAATTATCACATCAAACTTATCAAATGAGAATGAAGAATATATTCCTCCAGCTTATGATAGAGATTCTATAAAATGGTTTCCTATTGAAGAATCTTTAAGTGGAATTCAGCCAGAAGCTGAATCGGGAGGAGATTCCATATCTACATCAACTTATGATGTTATAGGAGGATTAGAAGGTGTTATTCCTTACCAAGCTACTCCTATGCCAGAAACCATGCCAGAATTATCTGTTGTCGAACCTTATGCTGGACTTTTGAGTGGAGGAGACACCATCGAATCAATTATTGGTTCAGATGATTTAACTCTTCGCACAGATAATGAAGTTTTTCCATGGAGATCAGTGACTAAACTCTATATTTCTGCATCTGATGGGTCAAATTGGGTTGGATCAGGGATGATAATTGATAATTTCCATGTTTTGACTGCTGGCCATTGTGTATATCTCCATGATCATGGTGGTTGGGCTTCAAGCATTGAAATTTTACCTGGAATGGACTTAGATGGACCAGATCCTACCGACCCCTATGGTCACGCATGGGCTACACTCTTTCGCTCCTATACAGGATGGACAGTAGACGAAAGCGCTAATCATGACTGGGCAATGCTTACTCTCGATCGTAATGTTGGATATTATACAGGATGGATGGGTCGAACGACAGCAGGTTCTTCAAGTACAATCTATACAGATACTATGAATGTAGCTGGATATCCTAGTGAATCAGGTTATACTGGTCGACGCATGTACTGGGATACAGATCCTGGTTATAGTGCTAATGATTATAGGCATTGGTATACTGCAGATACTCTGGGAGGTATGAGTGGTGGACCAGTATGGAGATATGTCAGTGGTAGTAGATATATTATGACTATTCATGCGTACGGAGGCACAACCGCTAATTCTGGGACACGGTTAAATAGTGATAAATATAATAGAATATTTGACTGGTTAGCTGCAGACACAGCTCCAACGGATAGACCAGATTTGACAGACAGAGGTTCAGCATATCATAGTTTGTCTTCATATTCCGTAACTGCTGGAGTTTCAAGTTTTACTATAAGTCACCAAATAAGAAATAAAGGTACTGCTTCATCTGGAGGTTTTTATGTCTATTATTATGCTTCAACTAACAACTATATTTCTACTTCCGATTATTACATCGGATATGATTATGTCTCCTCAATTGCAGCTTTTTCCACTGCATCTGCTGGCTGGACCGGAACCTTCCCAAACATTCCTGGAGGAAGTTATTATATCGGATGGATTATCGATAGAGATAATTTAATTACTGAATTTGATGAAGATAACAATGTAGCATATGTTACTCCCACGGTCTCTGTTGCAGGACTAAATCCACCAATAAGTTATATTGAGGTGAGAGTACGAGATTCAGTTACCTCTAGTTATCTTCAGAGTGCCTATGTAAAGACTTACATCCATGGAACTTCCACATTAGTAGATACAGGTTATACTGATAGTAATGGTTTTTATAATATCACCAATTTAGCTGTTGGAACTTATGATGTGATTGTTTCAAAAAATGGATATCAAACACAAACTAAAACTGATATCATTGACAACCTCATGAAAGGATATGATGACGATTATTTATATTATTACTTAGTACCTTATGGCCCATTGACTAGTTGGATTGAAGTAACTGTTAAAGATAGTGTTACAGCTAATCCAATTTCTAGTGCTTATGTAACAGTTACTAACATGTCCTCAGGATCAATAATTAAAACGGGATACACTAGTGGCACTGGTTTCTATAATATAACAGGATTATCGATTGGTTGGTACGAGGTAACCGTTTCACGGACTAGTTATAAACCTCAAACAAAACAGAATTATATAAATTGGAATCACGACGATGATTATTTGACTTTTAACTTAGTCCAATTCCCACCAGATAGTGGATATATCGAAGTAAGAGTATATAATGAAACAGGTGGACCGAAATCAGGAGCATATATCGAATGCGTTAATGATACTTCAGGTTCACTTATTAGAACTGGATATACGGATGCTAATGGATTTTACAATGTTACTGGTTTAACAATTGGGTGGTATACAATTAATTCATCCTATGTAGGTTATTATGAACAATCGAAATCTAATTATATTAATTGGTATGGTGATGATGATTACCTTACTTTTTATCTTATGGCCATGCCTCCTGATAGCGGATTTATTGAAGTTAGCGTTTATGATAGCATAACATACTCTCCACTATATTTAGCGACGGTTACGGTTACTAATCAAACTTCAGGTTTAGTAATTCAAACTGGGTATACTGATAGTTATGGATTTTATAAGATAGCAAATCTAACTATTGGTTGGTATACTGTTGAGATTTCTAAGAATGGATATTACACACAAAGTAAGACAGATTATATTAATTGGGCCGGAGATGATGATTATCTTTACTTCTATTTAGTGCAAAAACCTCCCGATAGTGGTTATATTGAGGTGATCGTTAGAGATAAAGATACAATGGCACCAATTCAAAACGCATTGGTGACTTGTAATTATCAAAATGGAACGTATTTTAAAAGCGGATATACTGATAGTTCAGGATTCTATAATATTACAGGATTGTACATTGGATGGTATGACATTGTTGTCACTCACACCAACTACGGTGGCGGAACCCAATCGGATTACATTAATTGGAATGGTGATGACGACTATTTGTACTTCTATCTTGAATTAAAACCTCCTGGATGGATTGAAGTACGAGTATTTGATATATATAATACTTATCCAATTGTAGATGCTTATGTTAGGTGCTTTAATACTACAAGTGGTGAATTATTTGACGAAGGATATACTGATAGTTCTGGCTTTTACAATATTACTGGATTAGAAATAGGATGGTGGACTGTTGACATATCACATCCAGCATTTAATATGCAATCACAAGATGATTATATTAATTGGAGAGGAGATGATGATTATCTTTATTTCTATCTCGAACCTAAATTCATTCCTATAGTTGGACCCATAGCAATATTCCGTGACAAGCTTCCATGGAACTTAAATATGACAGAACCTATCTTACAAGCATATAATATACAATATATAGTTTATAGTTCACTTGATTTTGGCACAGTAGATTTATCATCTTATCGAAAAGTAATAATTGTTTCAGATCAATATCAATCATTTTACAATAGGCTTGCTGGTAATGTTTCATACTTTGAAAGTTATGTCTCGAATGGAGGAACCTTAGAATTTCACGCTTGTGATAGAGGCTGGGGAGGTGGAAACTGGGATGCTTATACCATGCCTGGTAATTTAACTAAATCTTGGCTATATCTTCAAAATGTTTCCATTAATTTAGGATCTCATCCTGTGCTATTAACTCCTTCATTTATCGAAGATGATGAACTTGATAATTGGTTATATTCTGCTCATGGATATTTCACTAATTATCCCATAGGTACCAAAGAGATTTTACTTTATCCAATTACTTCAGATCCTGTCTTGATTGAATTTCCACTTGGTTTAGGTTACATCATTGCATCAATGCAGACTCTTGAATGGAATCATAATCTAAATTACACCAGATTACTGGAAAATATAATACTATATAATCCTGGTAATTATTATGAACCTATAGATGTTATTTCTCCAGATAGTACGAGTGTTTGGGAAGTTGGCTCAGCTTACTCTATAACATGGACTGCACCACCATCAATTTCAGATGTAAAGATCGATCTTTATGAGAATGGGGTTTTTGTAATGGAACTTGCAGCAACAACACCAAATGATGGAGAATTCTCATGGACAGTTCCTATAGGGCTTAGCGACTCTGTTAATTACCAAATAAAAATCACAGATCCACTATATCCCGCGAATTTTGATTTTAGTGACAATTTTGAAATTGTCGATTTACGTTCGATTACTGTTGTTTCTCCTGATAGCGATAGTTCGTGGGTTACTGGAAATACTTATGATATTAATTGGACTTCAACTGGTCCTATTGCCAATGTAATGATCCAGCTTTATGCGAGTGGAATATTAATAATGGATATCGTAACCAGCACTTCTAATGACGGTACATATTCTTGGATAATTCCTGACATGCTTATCAACTATACTGAGTATGTCATAAGAATTAGTGATGTTTTAGATCCAACAATTTATGATGATAGCGAACCATTCACTATAACTACACCTCCAGGAGCACATGGGATTTTCGGGTATGATATATTGATCTTATTGTCTCTAATATTCGGAGTTTCAATAACCCTCATTAAAAAGGGTAAAAGAAAGATATTTCACAAGAGTTAAACTATAATAAAAATAAATCTTTAATTAATAATTCTTTTTTTTTTATATTTCTTTTTTCATTTTACTATAAAGTGCAAAATCTCCATATTTAATAATATTTCTCTCTTCTTTTATTATTTGAAATATGTCACGTAAGGTTTCCATCAGTTTTTGGAAATCATTCTCCTCTAAAAATACGTGAAGAACAGATTCTTCTATAAATTTATCCCATAATTTAAAAAAGTTAACGTGATACATTTTATCATCCTTTTGGGGTGATATATAAATTATTTCTATATCATATAGATCCACAAAAGCCAAGTCATTTTGTTTTATTATTTGATCTCCTTTATATTCAGAGTTATCCATTTTAGCTAAATAAAATGATTTTTGAATCCATCTCTTATTAGTTAAAATAAAAAATTCTTCATATTTTCTTAAATTTCTGAGTTTTAGCTTTATTCTTGTTATAATTCTCTTATATTCATTATAAATCCTTAAAAAGAGATATAACGGAAAACCTGAGATGAGTAAAACTGTAAGTAAAATGAATATACTTAGAAAAACATCAAAATTTATGGTTGAAGTTAAAAAATAAAATAAAATACTAAAAATTGAAATTCCAACAGTAAGAATCAAAATATTTAAAGTGAACCTTAATTGTTTTAATTCATTAGTGTAATTTTGTTTTTTCCATAAAATTTTTTCTTCATTATTTAAATTAGATTCTATTTCTGCGAATGATACCATCTTTCTATAAAATTCTTTATTTATTTATGTTTTCTTCAAATGTTTTTTTGTTGATCTCTACACCTAATCCGGGTTTTTCTATAGCGTGCACATAACCTTTCTCAACTTTTATTGGTTCTTCAAGAATTTGAAATTCTTCGGGATAAAACGGAAATTCAAGCCAATCACATCTTGTGGAAAGTATTAAATGAAGGTTAGCAACAAGAGATAATCCGAATCCAAAAATATGGGGTATACATCTCACTCCTTTAACTTCAGCCAATGCGTCTATTTTTTTAACCTGCAAAAATCCACCACTACGCGTCACGTCCGGTTGTATAATATCATAGCACTCTTTTGATAAAATATCCTCAAACCGAAATATTCCAAAATCATTTTCACCTCCAGCAATATCTACTGGCGATTCGCTTCTTAGCTTTGCTAAACCATTAAGATTATCTGAAGGCATTGGTTCTTCCAACCATTCAATATCATTCTTTTCACATACTTTAGCAAATTTTAAAGCTTCAGAAACAGATAAATAGTACGAATTAGCATCAACCATTATATGTAAATCAGGAAATGCGTCTCTTACTTCTTTCACTATTGCTTCGGGTTTTCCACCTCTACCACCTATCCTTAATTTTACTCCCGTAAAACCACCAAGGTCAAGAGCTGATTGAACAGCACCTACAGCTGCTTTAGGCTTATAGCCACGAGGCATTGAGGCATATGCTCTCACTTTTGTTTTCATACCCCCCAATAAACGATAAATCGGTTGTTTGGTCTTTTTCCCTATAATATCCCAAAGAGCAACTTGTATCCCAGAAGTAGCATGAGGTATACCATATGTTATTCTGTTGCTACTATGGTATATTTGGTGATATATTTCTTCAACCATAAAAGGATCTTGATTAATCAAAATTCGTGATAATGCTTCATCGATAAATACTTTTTGAGCATTATTACTTAGATTGAAATGGGCTAAACCCCAACCATCAATATCCTCGTCTGTTTTAATATTTATTAATACACCACTGGCTTGTATTGGAGGCATTGCCCCGATTTTAAACCTAAAATCAAGTGCTAATACATAAGTTTGAACATCTATTATTTTCATTTTTCAGTATACCCTAAAGTAAATTAATAATAGTTTACATTTTTTTATAGATAAATATTTAGAATAAGATGAATTTTTTTCTCTTGAAAAAAGAATAATTATATTCTTTAGAAAAATTCTTGGTTTGGTTGGAGTGTCCGATATTTTTAATGGAACAGTGGAAAAAAATCCTCACGAAGATTTATGTGTTGTATATGTCCTTTATTTTGATGAAAAAAAAGGCCAAATCCCTCTATTGATGTATCCTGATGATAGATTCAGAAGTAATAAGAGATACATGCGACCAATAAATTTTCATCCCGTTTGGTTCTTAGAAACTGAAGAACTCGACCACATTGATTTAGAATATAAAGGTTACGCATTTTTTGGAAAAAAATTCAAAACAAAATCACAAAGACCAAAAAGAAGGGCAGGACTTGAAGAAGACACTCCAGAGACTATAGTTATAATAGTATCTCTGCCTGTTGAGTTAGAAATTTTTGGCGATGAGCTAATAAAAGAATTAACAGAAAAATTAAGAAACCAGTTTGAAGATCAGTTAACTGAAGTCATAGAAAGTGGAATTGCATCTGATGCTGTGATAAAGACACCAAAAATTCAAGAACGTATAGCTAAAGGAAATAAAATTAAAGTTTTTATGAGAGAATTAATCGATAAGGAAATTAGAGATTATTTTTCAAGAGTGATTGAAAAAAGATCCGAATCTCCATCTCTTAAAACTCAAAAAGCAATTTCATATTTTTCCCTAAAAGGGTTTGAGTTTTCTCCTCTTAGTAATTTGAGAGGAGAAGGAAATTTTGCCAGCGTAGAACTTTTTGATTCTACAATACAAAAGAGTGAGGAAATTAGAACAAAATCTCTATTTTCGATAGCTAGTATTAATTTTATTGAAAATAGCCAAGAAATTGAAATTACAGTCCAGAATAATTCGGATGAAGAATTGAAGAATTTACATATAACTATAACTCATGTTAAAGAATATTTTGAAAAAGAAGTAATGAATCAAGAGGTTGAATTTTGGTTTCCTCAAGAACAACTCTTGTTTGTGTCTCCTATAGTTCCTCGTATAGATGAATATTTCTTTTCCATAAAGAAGGGAGATGGAAGAGGAAATATTGAAAATAAATTATCCCAAAGAATTGATTTAAAATTAATTAATAAAATTACAAGTTAAAAGATGGAATCTAACATGTCAAAAGAAAAAATTAATGATGAGGATATTATTATCAGAAATTATCGAACTTCAGATTATCAAGCAACTCTAGAAATTTTAAAAGAACTCCATAAATTATATGATATTGGCTTAAGAGAAGAGCAATGGAGAGAATCGTCTGGGTTAAGACAATTTAAACCGAATCTTAAACGAATAACTTTAATTGCTGAGTTCAAACTTACAGGGGAAGTTGTAAGTATGGGAATAATTGAAGGCGTGAAAAATACTTTAGGTCAATATATTGGTTATTTAGATAATTGGGCTACAAAAAAAGGCTTTATTGGAAAACATGTGGGTAAACTCTTAGCAGATAAAGCTATACAGATTCTTCAATCATGGGGTTGCGAGTCAGTAAGGATTAATCTACCCTATGAAGCAGATAACAAATTACTGAATGTCTTTGCTAAAGTAGGTTTTCAGCCAATATTAACTGTCCTTGAAAAAAGATTTTAAGGATTCAATAAAATTACTGATTGAAAAAATCTTTTATTGTTAATTCAGACCATTCTTGTTTAATTAAAAGTTCAATTTTTTTATTGTCTCTAGGTTTTTTAGAGGGACTATTATATTTTTGACTTATAACGGGACCGATATCTTGCATTCTCTTCTCTGGACCACCTGTAGCATCTTTAGTGAAAAGAACACATTTTCCATTATTATCTCTAATCCATCCATCTTTAAAAAATCCTAAGTGTTTTCCTTCATAGGTATATACAGAAGTTTCATGGATATATGCAATTGTTTCCCCAGTAAAGTAAAAAATATGTTTCTTGTCATCGGTATAGGCCATTGGAGTTCCACGTTTATTATAGAATATAAGCGACATGATTCTTTAAATTTTTAGGTTTCCGGATTCACTTTATTATTTTTACTAAATTTTAATATTTAAACAAGAATAAGAGTATATAATATTTTTCATCTTGCCTGGAAATTTTATGTATTATACATCCAAAAAAATATTTAGGGTTTTTTTTAAAGGAGATATTCAACTAATAATTACTTTCCTTAGAAAAAGGTTTAAATAATTAAAGAGTAATTTTCTCAAATCTGGCTTGAAAGAACCTTAAATATTTAGGCTCATATACCATTTTTAGACCATTTATAGTATCTCTCTTCTCATATAGTCGTATAATCGATTCCGCTGTGTATTCCATATGTGTGTTAGTATACACTCTTCTTGGAATTGTTAACCTAACTAATTCCAATTTAGGAAAAATATTTTCTCCCGTATCCTTGTCACGTCCTTTTGATATAGCACCACGTTCCATACTTCTCACTGCAGAATCTTCATAAATTGCTGCTGCTAGTGTTTGCGAAGGCCATTTATCTCTCTCAAGATGAGGTAAGAATCTTAACGCATCAAGAAAGACAGCATGTCCGCCAATTGGTTTTACAATGGGGACACCTTTTTCCATTAATAATTCACCAAGATATCGAACTTGATTTATACGATACTTAAGATAGTTATAATCTGTAGATTCTCTTAAACCGCGTGCTACAGCTTCCATATCCCGACCTGCCATTCCACCATATGTGTGTAATCCTTCATAGACCACAACCATATTACGGCAATGTTCAAAGATATCTTCCTCATTGGTAGCAAGAAATCCTCCAATATTTACTAAACAATCCTTTTTTGCGCTGTATATGCATCCATCAGAATAACTCATCATTTCTCTAAGTATATCCACTATAGGTGTATCTTCATAACCTTTTTCACGATCTCTTATAAAGAAAGCATTTTCACTAGATCTGGTTGCGTCAAATATAATCCTTAATTTATAATCATTACAAAATTCTCTTAACTCTCGTAAATTCTGCATTGAAACTGGTTGGCCACCTGCCATGTTACAATTCATTTCAACGTTTACAAAAGCAATTTTATCAAGACCATAGTCATCTATATATTCCTGGAGTTTTTTTAAATCCATATTCCCTTTAAATGGGTGTAACTTCTGTGAATCATGTGCTTCATCAATTATAGAATCAACCATTTTTCCTCCAGGAAGTTCTACATGCAATTTAGAAGTAGTAAAATACATATTTCTTGGAACTATCTGTCCTGGTTTAACAAGATAGCTATACATTAAATGCTCTGCGGCACGACCTTGATGAGTAGGAACCATATATTTATAACCTAATATGTCCTGTACCGCTTTTTCGAGGTTGTAAAAATTACGTGCACCCGCATAGGCTTCATCTCCAAGCATTAATCCAGACCACTGATTATCTGACATAGCAGACGTTCCAGAATCAGTTAATAAATCGATGTAGACATCCTCTGATTTCAATAAAAATGTATTATAACCAGCTTCTTTTATAGCTTCAGTTCTTCTTTTTTGATCTGGCATTCCTACATGCTCGATCATCTTAATTTTAAAAGGTTCTGGAGGACCATTCATTTTAGAATTCAATTTACTGTTTTATTAAATATAAATGAATAAAGATTGGCAATTTGAAAAACTTTTCGAAGAATTCTACCCATACTTATCCCACCATTGAGGAAATTCTCTCAAGGTTCAAAATTTTCTTGATTTATATATTTCCTAGTAAGATCTGGCATCCTTTCTTAAAATAATAGTACAAAAAAGTAAAAATCGACATACCTATTCATATTTTTCATTTCTTTTTTTCGATCAAATTTGAGGAAATATATTTATCGTGATGCATTCAAAATCATATATATAATAATTTTAAAATGATTATTAAAAAAATATAAAGGGGAGAAAATAAAAATTGATAGGAATAAAATCGTATGGAGCTTATTTGCCAAGGTATTTATTACCACGAGACCTTATTGGAAAAGCGTGGGATTTCCCAATCGTTCCTGGAACAAAATCTGTAGCTATGGCTGATGAAGATAGTCTTACAATGGCTGTTGAAGCTGGTTTGGATGCCTTGAGTGGTTTTGACCCCAAAACAGTTGATGGATTGTTTTTTGCATCAACAACTCAAGTATATACAGAAAAAGATTCTGCTTCGCTAATTGCGACAATATTAGATATGAGAGAAGATATAATAACAGCAGATTTTACAGATTCTTTAAAAGCTGGGACAACTGCAGTTTCAAGAGCAGTTGATACAATTAAAGCAAATAAAGATATTAAGAGCATTCTTGTAGTTGCCTCAGATACTAGAGCTCCAGAACCATCAACAATGTGGGAATATGGATTTGCTGATGGTGCAGCTGCCTTACTCATAGCTGAAGGGGATAATCTACCGTTATCTATAGAAGACTACTATTCAGTTTCTGTTAATGTTACTGGACCTTGGAAAAGAGCAGGCAAGGATAAATTCATAAGAACTTATGAAGTAAAAATGGATACAAAATTTTACTTTGAGAGTATCACAAAAGTAATGGCAGAAATTTTAAAGAGAAATAATTTGAAACCAGAAGAGATCGGTGCTGCTGCATATTATTATAATAATCCTCGATTGCATGGCAGAGTTTCAAAAATAATGAAGTTTGCGGGAGGAGTTGCTCAAAACAGTGTGTTTTTCCAACTTGGTGATTTAGGAACTCCAATGTCATTTATATTATTAATCGGTGCTTTAAGAAGACCTAAACCTGATGCAAAAATAATCATGGCCGGATTCGGTGATGGAGCAGATGCGATATTAATGCAAGTTCAGAATAGAGATGCTCTAAGGGATCTTGGAAAAACTCGAATGGGATTTTTAGGACATCAAAAATCGATGGTATCATTAAAAAATTATGATAAATTTCTTGATTTTAAGGAAATTCTTGAAAAAGATAGATATACCAGGAAGAGTTCTGCTGTTTTAATATGGCGTGACACAGCATCAGTATATAAATGGTATGGCGTAAAATGTAAAAGTTGTGGAGCAATTCAATATCCAGATATGCTTAGATCTTGTTATATCTGTCGAGCTGATGATCAACTTGAGCGGGTGAAGCTTGGATTAAAAGGTACGATTTTTACATATACATTAGATCATTTGGTTGGAGGAAATTATCTTGATACTCCAGTACCTCGATGTGTAGTTGATTTAGATGGTGGTGGAAGAGTTCTATTAAATATGACTGAAATCGAAAACCCTGAAGAGAATGTTCAAATTGGTATGCGAGTTGAATTAACCTTTAGAAAAGAACATGAAGGTGCAGAATTTAAAAATTATTATTGGAAGTGTCGTCCCGAAAGGGGGAGACCATAAAGGAGGTAATTAAAAATGGGAAGAAAAGGAATTAAAGATAAAGTTGCTATTATTGGCTGCGATATGACGAAATATGGAGAATTATGGGATAAAAATCAATATGATCTTCTTTTTGAGGCTTTTCAAGGAGCAATTAAAGATGCCGGAATAAAAAAAGATGAAGTGGATGCTAGTTGGGTTGGAATATTTTATTACTTTACTGGTCTTTCCGGTGCTATGGTCGAAGATATTCTAAGATTAGACGGAAAACCATCTACTAGAGTTGAAAACTATTGCGCAAGCGGAATGGATGCGTTTAGAAATGCATCATTTGCTATTGCTTCTGGAGCATATGATGTTGCACTTGCTTGTGGAGTAGAGAAACTAATGGATGAGGGAGGTAGTGGACTTCCAGGTTTTAAACAGTTTGGACACCCATTATATCCAACACCATCCGCACCAGCGATGTTTTCTATGGCAGCAACAAGAAGTTTTCATGAGTATGGCTGGACAAAGGAAGATTTAGCACGAGTAGCAGTAAAAAATCATGATAATGGTGCAGATCATCCAAAAGCTCATTTTAGGAGTAGAATAACAATTGATCAGGTAATGAAAGCACCGATGATTGCAGACCCACTTGGTCGCTTTGATTGTTGTGCTATGAGTGATGGCTCCGCGGCTCTTATATTGACAACACCCGAATTAGCTGAAAGTTATGCTCATGCTGATGATTATATCTTAGTTAAAGCGAATGCTATTTCATGTCAAACTAATTTCCCATGGTACGTTCCCAAGGGAGGTCCTGGCGCAGAATTTACACACTTTCCTGCAACTGAGAAAGCCGGAGAATATGCTTATAAAGAAGCAGGAATTACAGATCCTCGAAAAGAAATTGATTGTGCTGAAGTTCATGATTGCTTTACCATAACTGAACTATTAAATTGTCAAGATTTACAATTTTGCGAGAGGGGAAAAGCAGCTGAAGAATTAAAAAACGGTACATTTAATTGGGATGGTGAAATAGCAATTAATCCCTCTGGAGGATTGAAAAGTTTTGGGCATCCTATCGGAAGTACAGGATGTAGAATGTTGACAGAAATAACAAAACAACTACAAGGAAGAGCTGAAGGAAGACAGGTTCCTGATGCAAAAGTTGGGTTGTGCCACAATTTGGGTGGAGCATTTACTGTTTGTTCTGTAACAGTTTTAGGTCAGAGAGATTAAACTACACTTAAATAAATTTAATTCTACTTATTTTTTTCATTTTTTTTTGCATTTTTCTAATTTATAGAAAAACTAAAAATAAAAATTTTAAATAAATAAATTTATTATTTCATTTTCTTTGCTACTCTAATCCTATTTTAGAAGCATACTTGACTATTAGAAAGATTATTAGCGCAATAATTATGAAATTGATGATAGCTGCTATAAAATTTCCTATCCCAAATGGTCCAACTCTAAATTCTTGAATAGTTGTGAATCCAGGGATAAAAATTCCTATTATTGGTGTTATTAGATCCTGAGCAAGTGATAAAATTAAGGCATTTACGGCAAGACCGAGAATAAATGCTGAAGCTAATCCGAGTATTTTATATTTCTTGATGAAATCTAAAAATTCAGCAGCTAGGTTCTTAGGCTTTTTTGGTTCGGGTTCTGGTTTTGGTGTTAAAATTTCGCGAATTTTTCTTAATTCTTCTAACATTTCATTTTCTTTTGACAAATTAGTTTTCACCTAAATTTTTGATTGATTAAATTTTCATTTTAAAATAGATAGATGGTTAATCATATTTGGTGAGGATTATTTAACATTTATTTTTATTTTTTATTATATAAAAAAGAACTTAGTATTCGATTTTTTGAATAGAACTCGTTAGAATATAATTTTTTAAGGAATTACGACCTAAAAAGAGATTTATTTAAAAGAATAAAATCTTTTATCTTAACCAAGTTCAAATTACTCATTTTTTGATATTTCTAATTAAATCTAATAAAAATTATTCAAAAATTATTTAATTTTAAATTAATTTCTTTCAATTATGAGTAATACTAGTTTTAATAAATTCCAAGGAGACGTAAAAACTCAGAATGTGAAATATCTCGCTGATCCTCAACTTAGAAATATCGTGAACGTTGCAATAGCTCTCGGACGACCTTTATTAGTAAAAGGTGAACCAGGAACTGGAAAAACAATGCTTGCACATGCTATAGCTGAAAGTTTAAATAAGAGACTAATAGTATGGAACATTAAAAGCACAACTGAAGCTATAGATGGTTGTTATATGTATGATACAGTTCAGAGACTGAATGATAGTAGGTTTGGTTGCGAGGACCGAGATGTTGATAACATACATGATTATATAACACTTGGACCTTTAGGGGATGCGTTTGATTCTGAAGAACAAGTTGTTCTTTTATTAGATGAGATTGATAAAGCTGATATTGAATTTCCTAATGACTTACTACAAGAATTAGATGTTATGGAGTTTTACATTAAAGAAACCAAAGAATTCGTGAAAGCTAAAACTAGACCAATTGTAGTAATTACTTCCAACAATGAAAAAGAACTTCCCGATGCATTTCTAAGAAGATGTGTATTTCACTGGATTGAATTCCCCTCTAAAACATTTATGGCAGAAATTTGTAGACTACATTACCCTAATTTAAAGCAAAACCTCTTAGATCAATGTTTACAACATTTTTATGCATTAAGAGCTATAACAAAACTTCGAAAAATGCCCTCTACCTCTGAACTTCTTGATTGGATTGGGGTGTTATTAAAAAGTGGAATAACCATGGATGAATTAAAGAAAGGAATTCCATTCTTAGGCGTATTAATTAAAAAGGAAAAAGATTTTGAAATCACTTTAGATAAAATTAAATTTCCAACTTAATATATCAAATAAACTTTTTCTCTAAATGTCTTACCTCTAATGAAATAATTCAACCCATTTTATTATATGCAATTTTAATATTTTTCAAGTTTGTTTTTTAAAACTTTCATTTATTAAATTGAATTAAGGTTTTGAATTTCATTAACAATATTAGAACAAAAGTAGAAATCAAAACAAAAAAAGTAAAACCAGTAAA
>CAYNEU010000175.1:0-1683 GCA_964396275.1 uncultured archaeon
CACCATATTAGCGAGAAATAATATTGAGCTTATGAAACTTCTTGTGGATGGTGACGTCAAAGGTCGAGATGTGATAATAGGTAGAAATACGGAGATTTTGGGAACAGTATACTATGTTGATAGTATTGAAGTTCATGATAAAACAATTTTAGCAAATAAGCCGATTCAAATTAAAGAAGAGGATTTGCATTATTAGAGATTAATAAAATTTAAACAATAAAAAAAAGGAGCAAAAAAAATGTCGAATAATGAAAAATGGAATGAAAACGAAGAAAGTGAAGAAGAGAGAAGTAGGGTAAGATGGGAATTAAATGATATTCGCGACGAGCTTATGTTCGAATTAGACGATTTACATGATGATTTAAAGGATGTAATTGACGATCTAAAAGATCAGGCAGAGGATATAAAGGATGATTTGAGAGATGAGCTGGAAGATCTTATGGAAGAACGAGAATCTTTACTTGATGAAGTCGGTGATATAAAGGGAGAATTAGAATATTATGGAGATGATGCAAGGGAGCAAATTAATCATGCAAAAGAGAAGCTTGAGCGATTAAAAGAGAAAATTAAAAAACATGAAGCGAAATTTACTGAAAAAGTTCAAAAAAAAATGGAAAAAGCAAAAAAGAAAGCAGCTAGAATAAATATTTCTGTTGATCCTGATATGAGTGAAGAATGGAGAGGCTGGGCTGAAGGATTAGGTGCTTCAGTATCAGAGTTGGTTCGAAAGTCCATGAAATTTGTAAAAAATAATATTGGTGATATTGCAAAATTAGAAAGATTAGGTAGCAAATTGGAGCTAATGGGAGAAGATATAGAACAAGCAGTGAAAGATTCCGGTATAAAGGAAATTGGAGAAGAACTTGAAAAGAAGTTTGGAAAAAAGAAAGGTAAACAAAAGATGAGAATGGAAATTAATTTAGAATCTGATATTAAAGAAAAGATTAAAAAAAGAGTTATTGGATTAGTTAAACTCCACAAAAATTTACCCCTTGATAAATTTGCTCAAGCATTAGATAAATCAAAGCAAGATGCTGAGAATATGGTTTATGAGATGGTAGCGGATGGTATTGAGGGTACTTTAGAGGAAGGTGTGTTCAAATTCACGAGCACATCAGAAGAAGTTATTTCAAAACTAAGTGAATTAATTGATAAACTATAAAAAAAGGAGTGAAATATCAAAATGATTAATCCGGTTTACGAAAAGTTAGCAAAAATTGTAGTTGAATATTCACTTGAGATAGAGAAGGGGCATACGGTTTATATAACGGGACCTACAATTGCGAAAGAATTATTTCAAGCTTTAAATATGGAGATAATTAAAGTTGGTGCTCACCCTCTTATTGTTCCAGGTATAGAAGGGATACGAGAAACCTATTTTCAATATGCTTCAGAAGAACAGTTGGTATATGTGGATAAAACTGAAGAGCTAATATTTACCGAATTTGATCGTTTAATTGAAATACGGGCAGATTATAATACACGTAAATATAGTAACATTGATTCTAAGAAATTCTCAAAATATATGGGTGTTCCCAAAAGGGCTGAGCTAAGGAAGATAATGGAGCAGAGGACTTCAAGTGGAGAATTAAAGTGGATAGTAATTCCTTTTCCTTGCAATGCTCATGCTCAAGAAGCAAATATGGATTTATATTCATATTCCGATTTTGTAACCAAGAGTTT
>CAYNEU010000176.1:0-2145 GCA_964396275.1 uncultured archaeon
GCCCTTCTCCAAGGTGAACTCTATTTTCTCCCATATCCATATTGCTTGAAAAACCTTCTTTTTTGACAACTTCTCCCGTAAGATGATATTCCTTTTTAACAAATTCAAAGAATTTCTGTCCTATCTTAGAAATATTTTTATCATATCCAGTGCCAATAACCCAAAGATCATTCTTTTTATAGATCCAAGCAAACATCATATTGTTATATTCTAAATTCCAATACTGGTACAAACGATTTGGTTCCAAATCACCCTCACCATCAAAATAATAATTGATCGTAGCCCCAGTCGATCTTTTTTCAAAATCTTCAGATTTTATTTTCATTCTTACAGTTGGCATTAATCCAGTTGCATCAATTAAATACTTTACATTAATTTGCTCTAGATTTTTATCTTTATCTGAGATTGTAACAATGATATTATTCGGTTTTATTTCCCAATCAATAAGTGTATGTTCATCTCGAAATTCTGCTCCATTTTTAATTGCTACTTGATTTAACCAATCATCAAAAACATCACGAGTAAAGTTAAGCATTTTAAATGGAGCTTTTATTATTTTTCCATCTGGTCGAATTATTGAAACTTTATTTAATTTATTAGTGCAGAGCTTTTCAGAAGGTATCTTTTCTCCAATAATCTTTTCCATATAGGGGAATTGAATTCCTGAACAAGATTTCATCCTTGGAGTTTTATATCTTTCAACAAATAATGTTTTTAAACCTCCCTTAGCGGCATACTTCGCAGCGACTGATCCAGCAATACCCCCACCTGCAATAAATACGTCATATTCTTTCAACTATATAATCTCGGAATGTAATTATGGTTAATTTGTAAAGAAAATGAAAATTTAAAAATTATCTGGTTATATCGAATGATTCAAAAGCCTTAAAAAATTAAATTTATGGATTTTTCCTTTATTTATACCAAGTCATATTTCTGATTTTATATCCTTCGATAAATTTAATTAGTTTAATTTTTAATTAAAATTCATTTATAGAAGACTAATTAATCAAATATCACTATAGAAAACCTAAGCCAGTAGGTCAAGTAATCAACATCAAAATCAAGAACAAAAAATTTAATTTTTCCTTGAAAGAAACTTAAAAAAAAAAATAATAATAAATCCAGTTTAAGGTAATGTGACCTTTCCCGAAGATTCGTCAAGATTAAGAATCCCACGTATACTTAATTGTTTTATTGTACGCACGGCCATAATTGGCGGAACATCGAGAAGTTTCTTTAAATCATCCAATTTAGCTTCTCCCTTATCCATAATAGTTGCAATAATATCAACCTCATGAATTTCTTCATCAGAATTTTCAATCAAGAATGATGTAAAGAAATTCTGCTGCCTCATTTGATTAATTTTAGCTTCTAACTCGTCCATCTTTTTCTTGTAGTTGTTTTTTAACTCTACTTCTCGGTTCTCATTTTCAACTGTTTTTTGATCTAATCCTGTTTTCTCTTCTTCTTTCGCAGTGATTTTTTCATTTACAACACTAAGCTTGTCCTCAAGTTGAGTGAGTTCAAATGCAGGTTTCTTTAAATCATTGATGCTGGTTTCTAAATTATTTGTTAATTCAGAAATCTTTGAAATTAATTCATCCTTTCTTGCTTTTAATCCTTCAACATTTCTGTCTAATTCTTCTGATTTTGTTCTTAATTCTGTTAATTCTGAATTTTGCGTTGATAGTTTTTCTTTTATGCCTTCTTCTTCCTTTTGTTCAGCTTGCATATAACGCCATGCTTCTCTTAACTGTGAAAGCACTTCTTCGTTATTTTTCTGGAGTACTTGCCAGTATGTATCATAAGCTGTTTCAAATTGTTCGATTAATGCCAAAATATCTTGTGAACCCATTAGAAATCAACCTCCCCTTTTAATGTTACTGTTCCACTTCCCTGATCATATTCAATTGGTCCATTTTTTTGTACCATTTTTATTAATATATTTTTTGCCACATCTTCCCTTAAACCCATAGCTTGAGCAATACCTTTTAGTTCAAGAGTAGTATTTGGCTGCAATGCTTGTATAAGTTTTAACTGAGCAGACTGTATGTAACCCGCTTTAATTAAAGACTTCATCGCAGCTGCTCGCATAGCGTATGAATTACTGAACTTCTCTTTTTTATTATATTCTTCTTGAAG
>CAYNEU010000177.1:0-2140 GCA_964396275.1 uncultured archaeon
TTCCTAAGGTTGTAACTTTTGGAGAAATAATGTTAAGACTTTCCCCATCTAATTTTAAACGCTTCGTCCAAACTCGCTCTTTTGATTTAATATATGGTGGTGGAGAAGCTAATGTTGCTGTTTCATTAGCTAATTATGGAATTCCTGCAGATTATATAACGAAATTACCAAATAATGAAATCGGTGACGCTTGTATTCAATTTCTAAGACAGTTCGGTGTAAATACAAATAATATTGTGAGAGGAGGAGATAGAATAGGAATATACTTTCTCGAGATGGGATCCTCTATTCGACCAAGTAAAGTTATTTATGATAGAGCATATTCAGCTATATCTGAAGCTAATCCTATCGATTTTAATTGGAATAAAATTTTTGATGGTGCTTCTTGGTTTCATTGGACGGGTATTACACCCGCAATTTCACAGAATTTAGCAAATATTTGTCTTGAAGCTGTGAGAATCGCAAAAGAAAAAAACATTACAATATCATGCGATTTAAATTATCGTAGCCAATTATGGAAATATGGAAAAACACCAAATGAAGTTATACCCGACTTACTAAAATACTCCGATATTGCAATTGGGAATGAAGAAGATGCTGAGAAAGTTCTGGATATTAAAGCTCCCGATACAGATATCACTTCAGGAAAACTTGAAGCTGAGAATTATAGATATGTAGTAGAAGAAATAGTTAAACAATACCCTAACCTAAAAAATGTAGCAATTACTTTAAGAGGATCACTTTCTGCGAGCCATAATACATGGTCAGCAATTCTTTATGATGGAACTAATGTATATATTGGTCCTCAATATGAAATAAACCCAATCGTAGATAGAGTAGGTAGCGGTGATTCTTTTATGGGAGGATTAATCTATGGACTACTCACATATAAAGATAATCTCCAAATTGCACTCAATTTTGCTGTAGCTGCCTCCTGTTTAAAGCACACAATATTGGGAGATTTTAATTTAGTTTCTATTGATGAGGTTCTAAAATTAATGGGCGGTGATACATCTGGCCGCGTTTCAAGATAATTAATTTAAGAGGTTGATAATAATAATGGAAAAAAGTACAAAAATTATAATAACTGCTACAACGGCTAATTCTTGGATTTATCCTGAAGTTAAAAATTGGGCTCAAACAACTGAAGCATTAATTGAAGATATTGTACAATGTTATGAAGCTGGTGCTGCGATTGCTCATGTTCATCTTCCCCGGGGAGAAGAAGTTGAAATTGTTAAACGAATAAGAGAAAGGTGTGATGTTATTATACAAGCAGGGATGTCAAGTGAATCAATCCCTAAAAGAAAAGGTGATTTTGATGCTAAACCAGATATGATGTCAGTTATATTAAATCACCATTCAGAACATTTTGCTGAAATTAATGTTGATGTATTGCATCCACTTACAGAACTTGAAGAATACTGTAGAAAATGTAAAGAAGCGAATATCAGACCAGAATGGGAAGTTTGGCAACATGGTTCATATTGGAACCTAAATTATCTAATAGAAAAAGGATTGTTAGACTGGGCTAAACCCTATATCTTAACTTTATTTTTTAATTGGCCCGGTGGAACATGGAGTCCTGCTAATTTTGAAGAATACATGCATAGGAAAAGATACTTACCTCCTAATAGTGTTCATACAGCTAGTGTAATGGGTGAAGAACAAATGAAACTCTTAGTTTTTGTTCTTACACATGGTGGAAACATTCGAGTAGGTACTGAGGATTATCCATTTATCAAAAAAGGAACAATAGCTAAAAATAACGCTGAAATTGTTAAAAATTATGCGAGTATCTGTAAGCATGTAAATCGAGAAGTAGCTGATCCATCTGAGGCAAGAAAAATATTAGGATTAAAATAAAAAAGTTGTAATTCTCCCTCTACTTTAGCAATTTGGATCAAAAATGATGATACTTGAATTAATATAGATTTCTATAAAAAGTTCAATAGTTTTATATATATTTAGTACGAATGTTTTATCATCATAATTTCTTCTTATGATAAATAAAAGCTAAAAGAAGTGTTAAGAAAAAATGAATAGTTCTTTTTATTTATTAGGTGTTTTTTTAGCTATATTATCTGGAAGTATAAATAATGTAGGTTTAGTATTCCAAAAAAAAGTAGTTAATGAAGTA